>NZ_JAAHHU010000029.1:0-77358 GCF_010672095.1 Moorena sp. SIO3I6
TTTGGCAAAAGGCTTTTCCTATACAAACTGAGCGAGAACGTGGGACGTCAAGTTTTTTGATCACACTAATCATATCAAGTTACTTTTGTCAAGTTTTTTGTAAAGAAATATGTTTATAAAGCATAGCTTTTTTAAGGGGGGCTGGGGGGGATCATAATCTTGCGGAAAACTTTGAAAACACGCCCTAGGGGGGCAAAACCATACCCAGAATCAGCAACGCCAAAAAAATAGCCGTAGAAATACTATCCACGGCTATTTAAATGACTTATGTCACTGAGTTCCCAAACCGAAACTGATGTGATCTTATTTGATTGAGCTTGGTCTTTCGGCCACCCTACGGGACCAGACCGGAGCCAAGGCTCTGGGGGGAAGCCCCCCCAGAAATTAAGGTGTTATGGCAACAGCCAATACTTCATCATGGTTGTCTTCACTTCCCCTGGAGTTTCAGTAGGTTCCAAAGGGCTCCAGTCGGCAATCTCCCCATAGCCAAGGGAATAAAACCTTTGCATACTATGGATTACGGCTTGACGAGGACCTTTATTAAACTAAGCCAATAGGTCACCCCATTAACTCGTCTTCAAAACCGTACGTGACACTTTCGCATCATACGGCTCCTCATTATAGGAACACACTGACATTGGTACCTCTAGAAAGGATTTTCATCTAATTCCGCAGAATCGATATTCTTTCCGTGTTTATTGTCGTGACAATGTAGATGTAACAGTTCAAGATTTTTATCTTTATTGTTTCCACCTAGAGCACGTGGTATTATGTGATGCTTTTCCATTAAATCTCCGTCTCTGAAGGTAAGACCACAATGAGCGCATTTCCCTTCTTGCCGTTCTAAAAGCCTTCCCTTCTGAGTGGTCATCTCAGGATGCTTTCTCATTCTGGTACTCCAATAAATTAGGTCTCCATCGTAGGGGCTTCTGATGTCTTGGATTTTTACATGCCTGATTATTTCTGTTTTGGCATGTTTTGGAAGGTAGTTATCTTTTCCCTCCATAAAGACCCAATTGTCTTCTCCAATGGTTCCCCAATATTTATTAGCTACCCAAGTTCTTGATTTTTGGGGATGTCTCCTGTTTCCCCATCTTTTCAGCTTGCTCCATAACAGTTTTCCTATTTTGCTGAAGGTTTCTTTACTACAGACTGACCTGTTGTAAAGAAACCACCCTCTTATCATAGGTTTCAGACGACTTATTAAAGCTTTCTGTGGAGCAGCTCTATGTTTATCTATGACTTCAGAGAGCTGCTTATAATGTTTTTGGATAGCTTGAACCGATGGTTTAATGATGGTTTTGAAGCCTTGTTTGGATTGGGTTTTGCCTACACTATATTGTCGGATGTTGAATCCTAAGAAGTCAAACCCTTCAGTTGTGTGTACTAGCCTGGTTTTACTTGGCTTCAATTCTAATCCCATGTCTATCAACCATTCCTTTATTATCTCTTGGCATTTTTCAACTACCTTTTTGTAAGAATGGACTATCACGAAGTCGTCTGCATATCTGATTAGGCTGAATCCCCCTCTTTCATAGAGAGATTTCTTTCTGTTGGAACATGCATACTTCCATATGACTTGTTCCATTCCGTGGAGGGCTATATTAGCCAACAAGGGAGATATTACTCCGCCTTGTGGGGTACCCTCTTCCGTAGTCGAAAATGTTCCCTTATCCATCACACCGGCTTTTAACCATGACTTTATTAGACGTCTCATGGATGGATAGGTATTTAATTTTGTCAATAGAGCATTATGGTTGATTTTGTCAAAGCATTTAGCAATATCTGCATCTAATACCCATTTTTGTTTTTGGGATATTTGTTTGAATATTGCTTCGATAGCATCGTGACATGAGCGTCCTGGTCTGAAACCATATGAATTGGCTTCAAATTTTGCTTCCCATTCTGGCTCTATGGCCATCTTGGTAAGTGCCTGTAATGTACGGTCATACATTGTTGGGATTCCCAGTGGTCTCTTTTGAGCTCGTCCCGGTTTTGGTATCCATAC
This sequence comes from Moorena sp. SIO3I6, assembly GCF_010672095.1. NCBI lineage: Bacteria > Bacillati > Cyanobacteriota > Cyanophyceae > Coleofasciculales > Coleofasciculaceae > Moorena > Moorena sp. SIO3I6. Next base: position 2,009 of record NZ_JAAHHU010000029.1, read on the forward strand.
CCTCTTTGTTGGCTGAGCTTTACAATTGACCTTAAGGTTGACTACTAAGGCGAGGCGCTGCTTATTGGTTAAAGCTTTTTGCCCGTCTATTCCGGCAGTTTTTTTACCTTTGTTTTCTTGGGTTATCCGTCTAACCGCAATCATTTTGGCAGTCCAGGACTTCATCAGGAGTCTTTGTAGCTTTCTTACCACGCGGACGTCACCACGTTGTGAGGCTTGATATATTCGTTTTTGCAACTTAAATAGAGTTAGTTCGAGCTTTCGCCAGTTGACTCTATTCCATTCCGACTGTGGGGCGAACCCCCGAGTTTTGGACATATCAATTGTTACTGACAACTATATCTTTTCCTATAACGTGAGTCTGTCGGCATATCCTAGGCATTACCCTAGGCATTAGCTTTTGACTCAATCTTGCCCCCATAGGACTTGCGGCTAATTACCTACTCAGAATATTCGACCTTTCTGAGAGTACATATGGGAGTTACTTCGTTCCTGATAACCATTCTTTAGACTTTTAGGGCGGTACTATTCACCGGGAGTTTTTGTGGGAAATCTTGACAAACTACTCTAATGTTTGTCACCTCACTCCTTTGATTTTTTATCTGTAGCGTATCACCCTTCTTTCGCTACTCTGAGCTTACGATGATTCAGTTGTACCTTTCTCTCGTGCCCATGAGTCTTTTGCCTGTTACTAACATCGTGTCAGGTTTAGGATGCTTCACTATTCGACCCTTGCATTAATCTCATAGGTTTGTTATGCCCATGAAATCAGGGTAAGGCGGTCACTCGGATTTCACGAGGGATGGTTTCTCACCATCATGGTTATCAAGTTATCATGGTTCATAAACCAAGCAGCTAATCCCCCGAAGCATTATTGGCTAAGGTTTCTAGCTAACGAATCGCACTAGAGTGTGCTCAACAGGTTGTTTCTTGAAGTTTTGGTTAGAGTATTTTGACATAAGTCAGAACTTGAAATCATTGTGGCTTTATATTAATTATTGTAATGATTATAATTTAATTTGTCAAGGGGTTTTATAAGTTTTTATTTGGAAGTTTTAGAGATAGTTAAAAAAAATGATTGGAGCAGGGAGACTATGTAATAATAATTGAAATTATAGCGTTTATAGGACTCATGAGGTACATATAATTATTTTACTACTGGTTGTTCCCTGTTCCCTATTCCCTGTTCCCTGTTCCCTGTTCCCTATTCCCTATTCCCTGTTACCTATTCCCTGTTACCTATTCCTTATTGCCTATTCTCTGTTCAAAACTTCTGATGCTATAGTTATGCTAAATCAGCAAGACTATGACAGAGTTTAGCCAGGGTAATAAAACTAAAAAACTAACTATCGCCGCCTCGTCAAAAGGTATTGAAACAGCGAAAAAAGCTTTAGATAAGCTAGGGGTTGAGTTAAAAAATAACTTTCCCAAGTCACAAGGGATAAGTCACTATACAGTTACCAAATTTTTTAAATCAGAGCCCATTCAGCTTGATTTATTTAAACGGATATGCGAGGGATTGACCCTAGACTGGAAAGAAATTGCGGGAATAGCAGAAGAAAAATCATCAGAACAAGTAAACAAAAATGATGGCAGTAGCTCAGAGCCGGTGGAGGGTGTGGAGCAAAGTCAACCCCTGACGCACCAAGAGACTGTAATCCAGAGACAAAGTCAAGCAATTAAAGCTGTTCTTGTATTAGAAGGAGATATAAATTCAGTTCAACCTTCAAAACTGATTGAATCTATTTTACAACAATCTTCAGGATACACGATCAACATTATTGATATTAAAACCAAGCCGCTTAATCCTAGAGTGCTCTCAAGAGGCGATTGAACAGCTTGAAGCTCGGATAAAATCAGAAGACCTAAAAGAATTAAGCGGTTTTCCTATTAAAGATATTCAAATTTTGAACGAAAGGTCAGATGATGAAGAAAATAGCAACCTTGATCATAAATGGCGTCTAGTGCAAGAGATTGCCAGCAGTGGAGCTGTGGGTCGAGACTTGAGGGGTGCAGACCTCAGTGATACGGACCTCAGTAATACGAAGCTTAGTGGTGCTAATCTATGTGATGCCGACTTGAGTGGTGCTAATCTATGTGATGCCGACTTGAGTGGTGCGGACTTGATTCGTCCTAAGCTGAGTGATGCGGACCTCAGTGGTGCTAACTTGATTCGTGCTAACCTGATTGCTGCCAATCTTAGTGGTGCTAACCTCAGTGGTGCAAACTTGATCGGTGCTAACCTCAGTGGTGCAAACTTGATCGGTGCTAACCTCAGTGGTGCAAATTTGATTGGTGCCAACCTGATTGGTGCCAACCTGATTGGTGCCAACCTTAGGGGTGCTGAGCTCAGTGCTACCAACCTTAGTGATTCCAATCTCAGTGGTGTTAACCTTAGTGGTGCCTTCCTGAATCCGATGAGGGTGTCTGGTGCCAACCTCAGTGGTACTAACCTCAGTGGTGCTAACCTCAGTGGTGCTAACCTTAATGGTGCCGACCTCACTCGTGCCCAGCTCAGGGATGCTAAAGTCAAAAATGCCCGATTCGCATATATTTTAGGAATTGATGAATCCACCAAGCTTGAGCTAATTAAAAGAGGAGCAATTTTTTATAATTTTCCAGCTTAACCCTCTGAAATTAGTTCTTGAAACATTACCAGTTATGTGTATTAAAAAAAAGCGATCGCTTTTTTTACATAACTGGTAATTCGACGGATAATTTATGTGTATAAAAAAATAGCGATCGCATAACTTACATAACTGGTAATTAGTCTAAAGGTAGGTTAACCTAAAGGATAAATCCTAATTTTAAATTCTTCAGCTAGGGTTTCAACAAAGCGACCCATCACTTTTTTATAAAGTTCATGTTCAGGGGAAGGAGCCATAATTTCTAGCTTCCCACGATTGTAGGTAAGGCGTAAGCAGCGATAGTTTTACAATTTATTGAGTAATGTTTAATAGTGTTGCTAACTGATCCCATCGCGTTATATTCCTTATAATGCTGGGGTAAAGGGAGTGATGGTCATAGGGAGAGTGCTTTGGAATTATAGCTATTTTAGCAGTACAATTTAAGTAGAAGGAGACTAGTTATGAATCAAGCAATGACACTAATCAGGAGTAACGATTATGAAAGATTACAAGAACAACGATGTAGTCAACTCTTATGAAATTCTGAAACGAGAGGAAGGGTATACTGACAACCGTAATACAGAAGAAGTCTTTTTAGCAGACCTGACTGGAATAGAAGACCCTGACCGGATTTTTGAGGGTGTGGTTGACCGTGACACTGGGATGGGACGCACCTTGGAGAAGTTGAGAAGTAGTAAACTATCCGGTGGCAATGTCACCGGTGGCGATATTTATGATAATTGGTATCAGGCTGCAGTGGTGGGTGAAGAAGCAGTTGGAGGAGAAACGCCCACTCCTGACCAAAATGTAACTGAAGACTTGCTGGAGTCCATGGGAATTTCTTCAGTTGATGGTGAAGCTGTGCAAACTCGAGACAAGTTAGAGGTTCGCGATCACCTCCGCTGGGAGTTGAACCCTGAATCTTCTGAAGATTACTCCCAACACTTGAATTGACACTCCCCGGTCTAAAGACGCGGGGATTCTTCGCTCAACGACTCGACTTGCTCAACCAGGCCGGAACCAGGAAGAGTAGAGGCCAAATCTCCCGAAGCGTTCAGATCTTTTAAGATCCAGGTTCCGACGTGCCCCGTCGTACCTAAGGCTCTTTTAAGAATGTTGATTGCGGCATTGTGGTCTCTATCTAACTGACAGCCACACTTGCAGGCGTGAGTTCTAGTTGATAGGGACTTTTTCACTTCCTCGCCACAACTGGAACAATTTTGACTAGTATAGGCAGGATTTACCGCGACAGTTATCTTGCCAAATTTAGTGCCAAAGTGCTCCATCCATTCCCGAAATTGATACCAACCTGCATCATTAATAGACTTAGCGAGACAGTGGTTTTTGACCAAGTTTTTAACTCTCAAGTCTTCGTAAGCAACCAGGTCGTTAGACCGGATTACGCAACGTGCCAGTCTCTTGGCATGTTCTATGCGCTGCCTACTTATCTTGAGATGCGTCCTACCCAGTCTATTAATGGCTTTTCTACGATTAGCAGAGCCTTTCTTTTTTCGAGAAACTCTACGCTGATAGAACTTAAGGCGCTTTTCCCCTGTTCTGTAAAATCGGGGATTAGGTTCAGTCTGGCCAACAGAGTCAGTGTAGAAGTCCTTTAATCCCACATCTAGCCCTAGGACTGTGCCAGTTGGATCTAATTCCTCTTTGATGTCAACTGAAACGCAGAATTGGACATAGTAACCATCAGCTCGACGGACTATCCGAACTCGCTTGATCTGTTTTTTGTCAAAGCGCCACAAATCCCATGTACCTTTGAGCTTGAGCTTCCCTATTCCCTTCTTGTCCCTGAACGTTATCGACTTTTTCTCGGGAGACAACTTCCATCCAGACTGCTTATACTCTACTGAGCGGCAGTTTTTCTGGAATCTTGGAAAACCTTTCTTTCCAGGTACTTTTTTCTTACAGTTATCAAAGAATCGGGAGATTGATGACCACGCTCTTTCAGCACTAGACTGGCGAGCAGTAGAGTTCAGTTCATTAGCAAAAGGAAAGTTTTTGGCGAGAACAGTACTGTATTTATTGAGGTCAAACTTATTAACCCCCTTGTTGTCCATCCAGTAACGCAGACAGCTATTTCGGATGAATTGAACTGTCCGAATAGCCTCATCTATAGCGGAGTATTGATGTTTTTTGCCGTACGCCTTGAACTCTAAAATGATCATCAGTTTCGACCTCAACTGTTTCTTACTTTATTCTACAACACTCAGACTAAGATTCAGAATTTTTCAATAATATTTTTCTCACGGCGGCTAAAGCCGCTGCGTTCACGAAGTGTCGCCTACGGCGAGCCTTCATCCCCGGTTTAAAAACACGGGGTTTTCGGCTTGGGGGAATTTTATAAGGTGTTGTTGGCAACGGATGGCTTAACGGATGTGAGGGATAGGGAGAGGGATTGATGGTTTTTTGGAAATCTATTAGTTTGGGAATTGATTAGTTTGGGACTATCGGGAATTAACCAATAAAAAACCTCTAAAAGAGGGGATAGTTGCTGCCAACCTTAGTTTTCCCCTCTAGTTAAATCCCGATAAATCAGACAACTACCACAAATTAAACAAGGAAACAATGATTATTTATAAAAAAAATAGGTAATTTTATTACGGATTACGTGTTATTAATATACTACATCTTGAAGTGTGTATTTTAGTTGACAAATTTGAAAAATTAACGTAAAGTCTTGAAAGTCATCTAAATCATAGAATAGTGAAAAAAAATTTACTGAGAAGCTTTCAATCTTTTTTGATGACAGTTCTGTTGATGATTTCGATAGTAGCATCACTGACTAGTTACCCCGATCTAGCCCTAGCCCAAACATATCTTAACTTCTCCAGCCCTGGTTCTCAGGTTGAAATCCTACATCCAACTGGTTTTGTTAACCTAAATAATGGCTCGTTCACACCTAATTTTGGAGCTGTAGCTAACATTTTCAATGGCAATGGACTGACTGGTAGCGGCACGGAACTGGATCAACTCCACGTAGCTGGAGGAAATTCAGATAACTTTCTCTCAGCGAAGCTAAATCATTGTGCAACGGCAGCTGATGTAAACTTTGACTTTGACTTTGGCAGCCCAGTCGTCTTGAATACACTAGCCCTCTGGAATTACAATGCTTTCAATACAACGGCAACTAATCGGGGTATCAAAGACTTTATATTAGTTCTCTCTAACAAAGCAGATTTTAGTGATCCAGTTTTTGAATCTTCAACCCTAACTCTGCCTAAAGGACCTGCAACCAATATTCCGGCTACTATCTTCTCTTTTCCTAATGTGAAAGCTCAGTTTGCCAGAATCGATGTTGTCTCCAACTATGGACCGACAAGTCTGATTGGCTTATCTGAGGTTCGTTTTGCCAAGATGCTTAGTAACACAACATCTAAGCCGCCTTCTGCTCCACAAACTGAATTTCCCAATTGCGTGAATTCAGATTGCAATTGTTCAGATTTCAGTACTCAAGCTGAAGCCCAACAGGTGCTTGATGGCTTTCCCGGCGACCCCTACCGGCTAGACCGTGATAAAGATGGTATCGCTTGTGAGTCACTGCCCTAAACAAAGTGGGCGTTGCTGAATCTTCGCGCTGAATAGGAGTAGAGTGGGCATCCTGCCCGCCCGGGAATGAAACAGGCAAGATGCCTGTTCCACGCCTGATGCCCATTCTACCAAGATCGCCGAACGGGCAAGATGCCCATTCTACCAAGATCGCCGAACGGGCAAGATGCCCATTCCACCTAACTATTAAAATCATTCCATTATTGATACTTAGCTGCAACAAGCGCCCTACCCCGGCGAGTTAACGAAACTTAGGGCAATCCTGCCAAATTAAAAAATCTGAGCTTTAATCAAAAATGGAAGCTCCAAAAGGAAAATCTAGGCACGCCATGGGTAGGGTAATTAAAACAGCCATAGGGTTATTACTGGGATTATCTCTCATCCTAGGAATAATAAGCTGTGATAGCGCTAAACTAACGTCAGGGTTTCAACCCTTACCAGCAGTAGCTCCCCTACCGATGCCTCAAATCCCAGAGTGGATTGAACAAATTAGTCCCATCGGCATGGCTGAGCCCCTTTCCCAAATTCGGATTCGCTTCAAAGACCCCCTGATTCCCGTTGAACGCTTGGGAAGTCCGAATCAGCGGGAAATCTTACAGAAATTTGAAATCATACCCCCTATCCCTGGGAAATTTCGTTTCTTAACCCCACGGATGGTAGGATTCCAAGCTGACCAAGCTCTGCCTCTAGCCGCTCGTGTCCAAGTTACCATCAAAGCAGGATTAGCTGACCTAAACAATCATAGTCTAGAACAAGACTTAGCCTGGACCTTCAATACTGCCCCGATCCAGTTAACCAATTTGCCAGCAACTCAGCGGAATCCAGAAGCGGAACCAGAACCGATTGCTCTCGAGCCTAAGTTAGAGTTTACCTCCAATACCCAATTGGATCTCGCTTCAGTAAACCAGCACTTGACCATGACACCGAAAGGTCAGACTCAGAGTGTCAAGCTAGATGTAGCCCTTAAGGAACAAGCAGATGTTTCCAATGAGTATAGGCAACCCGCTCAGGAATTTAACCCTTCGTTGCGGCAATGGATTTATACGATCACCCCTAAGCAACCCCTCACTAAAGCTACCGATTACAAATTAGCCTTTGCCCCTGGAGTGCGTCCCGCTCGCGGCAATATCCCTACCGAAACCGCTTTCGTTAGTCAAGTCAAAACCTTTGACCCCTTGACCTATAAAAAAATTACCTTTTACGGACAGCCAGAGGCGGGAGGCGCTTATGGACGGTTTGTGAAAGGGGCAGCTCAGTTGGAATTTAATAATCCTTTGCTGGCCTCTTCCGCCATGGAGCATATTACGGTTGAGCCTGCTCCCAAGGAAGCTCCCAAATTGGTGCAAGCTTATGATGGCAATCGATTCGTTAACCTTAATCCTTGGGCATTAGAACCAGAAACTACCTATACAGTTACTCTGGGTGCTAATCTCACTGACCAATTTGGGCAAACCTTGGGTGAACCTGTAACCTTTAAATACCAAACAGGGGATTTAGCAGGGGATATCTGGGCTCCCTCGGATTTGCATATCTTTCCCTCTACCCTAAAACGCAATTCCGAGTCCCTACAGTTGAATATTTCTACGGTCAATTTACCGCAACCAGAGTATAAAGCGGCTTATCGCATCGTTCAACCTACTGACTTGGTCTATAAAGATTCTGCTTATCCCAGTGGCAAGGGCAATGATTTATTACCGAAACCAAGTCAATGGGAGCGTTTCCGGGTAGCGGGAAAGAAAAATAAAACCACTAATATCGCGGTTTCCCTGAGGAAACGACTGGGAGGTTCAACGGGAATGTTGGCCTATGGGGTGCAAGCGAAAACCTATCGCTATCAAGATGGGAATGGAAACGAAAAGTGGTGGGAACCAAAGTATTATGGCATGGTGCAGCTGACCAATTTGGGAGTGTTTGCGCAATGGTTTCCTGATTCGGGTTTGGTGCAAGTGAATCATCTGTCCAATGGCTCACCAGCAGCAGCAACGGTAGAGATATATAAGTCTGAGCTGAATGCTTCCTATCGAGGCACACCAAAACCCTGTGCGATCGCAAAAACTGACAGAACTGGCACCATCGCCCTAAACAGCCAGGCTCTTCGGCAATGTATGAATGGGGCAACGCGCTTTAATAAAGGTCCGCAATTACTGGTAATAGCTAAAGAAGGCAAAGACTGGGCATTTACTCGAACCAATGAATATAGTGGGTATTATGGCTACGGGATTTATTCAGACTGGGACAATGGCAAACCCAAATCCCGAGGCACTATTTTCTCAGACAGACAGCTTTACCAACCAGGAGAAAAGGCTTGGTTCACCGCAGCAGCCTATTATCTGGAAAAAGATAACCTCACCCAAGACAAAAATGCATCTTATCAGGTCACGCTGGTCGAACCCAATGGTAAGAAGACAGACTTAGGCACTAAGACAACCAATGAATTTGGTACCTTCTCCTTAGAATTACCCCTGAAAGAGAATCAACCCCTAGGTTTCTATACCGTTGAAGCCAGGGGAAGCAATGGCAGAGAAATTTCAGGTGGTTTCCGAGTAGCTGAGTTTAATCCTCCTAACTTTAAAGTTGACCTGACCCTTGCTCAAAAATTTGCTAACATGGGCGAGAAGGTGGACGCTAATGTCCAAGGAAATTATTGGTTTGGTTCAAATGTAGATGGGGGTAAGGTTGCCTATTATGTCACCCGCACCCCCTTCTACTTTACTCCAGCAGGATGGGAAGAGTTTTCCTTTGGTCAGCAGTGGTTTTGGCCCCAGGAAAGACCGCAAGTTACCAGTGATGTCCTCCAAACTAATCAAACTTTAAGTGAGTCTGGGGAAAGTAGTCTAACTATTCCGGTGACGAAAGACCTGCCCTATCCCATGACTTACCGGGTGGATGCCCAAGTTACCGATGTCTCGAATCTGTCGGTATCCGATTCTAAAACATTTACAGCTTTACCTAGCGATAAACTAATTGGATTAAAAGGGGATTGGGTGGCGGATGCCGGAAAACCATTCCCTCTAGAAGTGATTGTTACTGACCCCACGGGTAAATTAATCAAAGGACAATCAGTACGCCTGGAACTGCAAGAAATGAAATACAGCAGTGTCACCCAGGTCTTGGCAGGGAGTCAGCGAGAAAAGAATCAGGTGGAATACAAAACCGTGAAAGAGGTAACTGTCCGTTCCGGTAGTAGTCCGAAATCCATCAAGCTCACTCCCCCCTCATCCGGTTCTTATCGAATTCGCGCTAATTTTGCTAAGGCTAAAAATGACTTAGCAGCAACAGACTTGCAAATTTGGGCAACCGGTGGAAACGCAGTGTACTGGGGGTCTCGCTATGATAACTCTCGCCTGGATATCAAACTAGACAAGGATAGCTATAAGCTTGGGGAAACAGCCACAGCCTTGATTCAATCTCCCTATGCCGAAGGGGAATTGTATTTTTCAGTAGTTCGCAACAATACCCTCTATCGCAAAGTAGTCAAAGTTAAAGGGGGTGCCCCAGAGATTAAGTTCAAAGTGACTCCCGAGATGGTACCTAATGCCGCAGTAGAAGCAGTAGTAGTGCGCCAAGGCAAACCCCTCTCCCAAGTTGAGCCGGGGAGTGTAGAAAATCTGGTGCGGATTGGTTTTGCTCCCTTTAATACCAGCTTGGATGATAACTATCTCAAGGTAACAGAGACATTGCAGTCTAAGTCCATTGAACCTGGTGCTAAGCAAACTGTGGAATTAGCATTGCAAGATTCTAAGGGTAAACCGGTAAAGGGACAGTTTACCGTGATGGTTGTCAATGAAGCTATCTTGCAACTGAGTGGCTACCAAATACCGGATTTAGTAGAGACCGTGTATGCTCAGCAAGATATTTCCACTCGCTTCAGTGATAACCGTCCTAAGGTGGTGCTAGAAAAGCTAGCGATGGAAATGACGCAAAAAGGCTGGGGCTATGGTGGAGGACAGTCTTCTGGGGCAGCTAGTACTCGGATTCGCACGGAATTCAAACCCTTAGCCTACTACAATGGTTCACTGGTAACAGATGCCAATGGTAAAGCAAGGGTAACCTTTAAACTACCAGATAACTTAACCACTTGGCGGGTGATGGCAGTAGCAACGGATGGCAACCTACACTTTGGTAATGGCCAGGCTACCTTTATCACCACCAAGCGGCTGATGGCTAATCCAGTATTACCTCAATTTGCTCGTCCAGGCGATCGCTTTAAAGCTGGGATAGCGCTAATTAATAATACTGGGCAAACGGGAGATTTACAAATTAATGGACAACTGACCGGTGCCGTTCAGTTTGATGGTGGTAAAGGGCCTACGCTGAATCAAAAAACCTCAGCCAAGACCGGAACCAGTGGTTATCGTTTTCCGATGGTAGCCAATAACTTGGGTAAAGCTAAAGTCAAGTTTACGACTAAGCTCAATGGTAATCAGGATGGGTTTGAAGTACCTTTAGCTGTTAAACCGGTTGACATGACTGAGCAAGTGGTGGAATCGGGAGTAACCAGGACTCAAGTAAAAATCCCAGTGAATATAGCTAGTAACGTGGTACCTGACAGGGGAGGGTTAGAGATTTCCCTGGCTAGCACTCTGATTCCTGAAATTACTGCTCCGGCTAAGCAAGTCTTGGATAACGAAGACTTACCCTTCTTAGAACCGGTAGCAAGTAAATTAGCGATCGCATCCAATTTGGAAATACTCGGCAAACAATATGGTCAGACCTTTGCTGAGTTTAACCCTAGCCAACAAGGCACTGAGGCTATCAAACAGTTACAGAAACTTCAGCGACCAGATGGTGGCTTTGCCAGATGGCCCGGACGAAAATCCTCAGACCCCTTTGTTTCTCCCTATGCTGCTACTGCTCTAGCTCGGGCGAAAGCAGCAGGATTACCAGTAGATGCTGGGATGGTGAGCCGTCTCCAGAACTACTTGCAGAAAATATTGGCAAATCCTGGTCAGTATGATTATTGCAAGAGCGTAGTGTGTAAGAGTAAGGTGCGATTAGAAGCACTGATGGGGTTAGCAGAACTCGGTCAGACCCGCAGTGACTTCCTAGGATACCTTTCTGAACAGAGCAGTAACTTCGACCGGGTCACTCAGATTAAATTAGCGCGTTACTTATTCCAGTTTCCTCAGTGGCGGAGCCAAGCCCAAACTTTAGTCAATCAGTTTCAGGAAAGCATCTATCAAACTGGGCGTTCAGCTCGGATAAACTTACCCCAAAGCTGGCGTTGGCTGGATTCTTCTACAACTGCACAAGCTCAAGCCTTGCGCCTATATATCGCCCAAAACAGCTCAGCCGAGGTTCGCAGTAAACTATTACAAGGGTTATTAGAGTTACGGCGAGACGGCACTTGGCAAACTAGCTACGATAATGCCCAAGCCTTGAGTGCCTTAGTAGACTATAGTCGATTACAGCCTACACCCCCGAGCTTTGGAGCAACGGTACAACTAGCCGGGAAAAAACTTGGCTCAGCCCAGTTCCAGGGGTATCAGAAACCTAGTCAATCGATTCAGGTTACAATGGATAACTTACCCCGAGGTCGCCATGACTTGATTGTCAAAAAATCTGGTTCAGGGACTCTACACTACTTAACCAGCTATCGTTATCGCTTACAAGGCAATCAACCCGGTCGGTTTAATGGATTACGAGTAAACAAGACCATACGTCCCGCTAATCAGGAAAAGGTATTGCGAAAGATTGGACTGTATGCTCTCAAAGAGCCATTAACAGTACCAGCGGGACAAGTGTTTGATATTGGCGTGGAGGTGATTACCGATCATCCAGTGGATCATGTCGTGATCGAAGATCTCTTACCAGCTGGCTTAGAAGCCGTCGATACTAGTTTCCAAACTGCTACCCCTTACTTCCAAGCTCAACAGGATAGCTGGCAAATCGATTATCAGAAAATCCATCGCGATCGCATTGTGGCTTATGCCGATCGATTGGAAGCTGGTGTCTATAATTTACATTATCTGGTGCGGTCAGTGACACCAGGAACCTATTTATGGCCCCCTGCCCAAGCACACCTCAACTATGCCCCAGAAGAATTTGGTAGGTCGGCTTCCTCTACGTTAGTGATTAGTGATTAATGATTAGTTAATTATTAATTGTTAATTGCTAATTGCTAATTACCATTTTGCTTTTGCCTTAAATTGACAAACGAGTAGTGATTAAATACCCTTTTAAAGTTGATGGTGCTAAATCCATATCCCAATCAAAAACCAAAAGTCCGCCCCTTGGAGGTCAAGCTAATGTTAGAGTTTAATAAAACTTCAGCTATCGACATCGATAAAGGAAATTCGACAAAAACTCATAATCAGGAAACCATAGAAACTGTTGTCAAAACCGAAAATAAGGAAACTAACAAAATAGGCTTAACTCAGCCCAAATTTTGGTCGAAGCCACTGATTGGACATATCGCCTTAACCTCTGTATTGGTTTTACTGATTACTGTAGGAGTTATATTTCTCTATTCCTTAGGTAACTACCAAACTCAAAAGTGGTTGTTGCCCCCAAGAGAACCAGTTGCCTATACTGAGACCATCGCTGATGCTGCTCCCCTTGAACAAGAAAGAATTGGTGACCAAATCCAAGAAATCCAAGCGCGAGACCAAAGGCATTTTAAAATGATGACATTCTTCTACAACAATTACTATATGTCTAAGTTAATGACCTATGGTACAGCAATTGTAGCAGGAATTTGTTTACTGTTTATTATTCGATCAGGTTGGAATAGTACTCACCCTTATGTGATTAATATCTTCGTAGTGGTTTCAGCCTCAGCTATTCTGTTTGGAAATCTTCCTGGATTATTCCGGTATGAGGACAGTATTGTCAATAACAAACAGTTATACCTGAACTATGCGTCTCTAGAGAATGAGGTAACTAGCTACTTAGTCACAGGTCAAGATATCGATGGCAATCCTAGAGAAATGAAATACTTTATTAATCACATTGATAAGGAATTAAGTCGATTAAATCGACTGCCAATTGGGTTTGAGAGAACTAGACTTTTAGATTATCCCACTTTATATAGCAGCTCTCAATTGGATAAGGGACTTTAGTCCTGGGTTATAGGGAGTCGGGAGTCGGGAGTCGGGAGTCGGGAGTCGGGAGTCGGGAGTCGGGAGTCGGGAGTCGGGAGGTAGCGCTATAAGACCATCGAACCTTGGCCAATAGGCCACGCTACGCCAACAACCGACGAACCTTGGCCTATTGGCCACGCTACGCGAACAACCGACGAACCTTGGCCAATAGGCCACGCTACGCGAACAACCGACGAACCTTGGCCTATTGGCCACGCTACGCGAACAACCTTCAACCGGTTAACCTTCAACCGGTTAACCTACCCTTCGGGAACGCCAAAGGCGAACAACATAACAACTGACGTTACCACTCATCTTTAAGCCTCTTTCGGCTTTAACCCCATCACCTCTGCCACAGCAGCAGTTGTGGGCTCAATCCCTTCTGTCAATGGGTTTTTGCTGTGCGCGATTGCAGTATCTGGATCTTTAAGACCATTACCTGTCAGTACACAAACCACGGTTGCTCCTGTGGGTACCTCGTCTTTTACTTTCAACAAACCAGCGACTGATGTGGCGCTAGCTGGTTCACAAAAAATTCCTTCTTGGGATGCCAATAACCGATAGGCATCTAAAATTTCTTGATCGGTAACACTATTAAATGCCCCTTTACTAGCTTCTTGGGCTGCGATCGCTTTTTCCCAGCTAGCTGGGTTACCCACCCGAATTGCCGTTGCAATGGTTTCGGGATGCTCTAGGACTTTGCCAGCGACAATCGGAGATGCTCCAGATGCTTGAAATCCCATCATTTGGGGTAAGCGATCGCATTTCCCCTGCTGATGGTACTGGCAAAAGCCCATCCAGTAGGCACAAATATTACCAGCATTGCCCACTGGTATGCACAGCCAATCAGGAGCATCACCTAAGTTGTCCACTATCTCAAACGCAGCTGTCTTTTGACCTTCTAAGCGATAAGGATTGAGGGAATTGACCAAGGTCACGGGATACTTGGATGCCATTTCCCGGACAATTGTCAAGCAGTCATCAAAATTTCCCTTAATGGCGATTACTGTCGCTCCATATACCAACGCTTGGGCTAATTTCCCCAGAGCTACATAACCATCAGGAACAATTACAAATGCCCGCATTCCCCCCCGACGAGCGTAGGCTGCTGCTGATGCCGAGGTATTTCCGGTACTAGCACAGATTACCGCTTGGTCTCCTGCTTCCTTAGCTTTTGAAATCGCCATGGTCATGCCCCGGTCTTTAAAACTACCGGTAGGATTGAGACCATCATATTTCACCAGTACCTTTACTCCTCTGCCAATAATTTTGGCAATAGTGGGGACAGGAATTAAAGGAGTGTTACCTTCGAGTAAGGTTACCACTGGTGTGGAGTCAGTGACTGGCAAATAAGGACGGTAAGCCTCAACTAAGCCAGGCCAGTTGAGTGAAGTAGAAACAGACAGACTTAAAGCCACGTTTGGTTAGGGAAGTATTCAGGGTGAAGTATCAAGTGTGAAGTGTGAAGTATGAAGCATGAAGTATGAAGCATGAAGGTTATGATTTGTCAACCCTTCCATTGATTTTTATTGCTTACTCAGCAACTGGTATATTGTGCTACTTCATCCAATACGCCTTCATCCTTTACACTTCATCTTTGTCTATCTTATCTTGACTGATTCTGAATCACAGGCTTTCTCGGTTTTTCTGACCGATGGCGTTTGTCTGTGTTAAGCCGCAGTTTGGGACGTTCCACCATTCGTTCTTCGATATCGTCACTAATGGGGGGTTGAGTTTTGTCATAGAACAACTGCAATGCTGCCGCTGCGATCGCATGAGCATCATATTCTTCTTCCAATTCCCGTACAACTGGCAAGAAAGAAGCCATCCGTTCCCCTGATAAAGCTTCCCGTAACTCTGCCTGCAGTCTTTCTAAGCGCCGGGCTTCAATTTGTGAGCGGGTCGGAATCCGGGTAACTTCCAACCGTTGCCGCACCTTGCGCTCAATCTGGTAGAG
The DNA here is from genome assembly GCF_010672095.1 of Moorena sp. SIO3I6. Taxonomy (NCBI): domain Bacteria; kingdom Bacillati; phylum Cyanobacteriota; class Cyanophyceae; order Coleofasciculales; family Coleofasciculaceae; genus Moorena; species Moorena sp. SIO3I6. The sequence continues at coordinate 17,236 of NZ_JAAHHU010000029.1, forward strand.
TTTACGGCGTTCAAAGGGTTGAATCAGGGTAATTGCTGTTCCTGTCTTACCAGCACGACCGGTACGACCAATGCGGTGAATATAGCTTTCTACTTGATCTGGCAGGTCAAAATTGATCACATGGGTCAGATGATCCACATCTAGACCACGGGCAGCAATATCGGTTGCTACTACCCAACGCACTTGATTTTTCCGGAACCGATACAATAACCGCTCCCGCTGACTCTGACTCAAATCACCGTGGTACTCATCCACACTGTGACCAGCCGCTTGTAATTGGTTGGTTAGTTCAGCAGCCGCTTTTCGTGTTCGCACAAAAATGATTGAAGCTTCTGGGTCTTCCAGTTCCAGAATCGGATGGAGAGCCCTGATTTTTGAGCAGCCACGGGGTACCATGTAAACTCGCTGTTCAATGCGCGCTGGTGCTGCTTTCGATTGCTGAACTTTAACAGTGACCGGGGATTTCAGGAATTTGCTGACTAGGTCCTGAATTGGCCGGGGCATAGTTGCTGAGAAGCAAGTAGTCTGACGCTCTTCGGGAGTCTGTTGCAGGATTTTCTTAACATCATCGATAAAGCCCATGCTTAACATTTCATCCGCTTCATCGAGTACCACCCAGCTCAGGTTTTCCAGCTTCAGGTCTCCCCGGTCTAGCAAGTCAATCACCCGTCCGGGAGTTCCTACCACAATCTGAGCGCCTTTGTAGAGCATCCGAATTTGCCGCTCAATGGACTGACCACCGCAGACGGTTAGTATATGCAATCGACGGTCCTCACTGAAGTCCCGAATCGCTTGGTTAACTTGCTGGGCTAACTCTCGGGTTGGGGTTAGAATTAAGGCTTGTACGGTTCGCTTGTCCAAGTCAATGCGATCTAGCATTGGTAGGGAAAACGCTGCTGTTTTGCCAGTACCGGTTTGAGACATACCGAGTACATCATGGCCATTGAGCAGTTCAGGAATAGCTTGGGCTTGGATAGTAGTAGGTGTAGTGAAGCCGATTTTTTCGAGTTGGCTTACACAAGTTTCAGACAATCCCAGGCTTTGGAAAGAAACGGTCATAAGTTATTTTTCGATTTTTCGTTGGTTAGTTGTGGTTTTTTTCTGGTAAGTCAGAAAGTTAGTAGTTGAACGTGTGAGGAAACACTGTCATGGCTATAAAGACAGTGAGCCTTCAGGTTTTACTCACCATGGTTTTTGCCTTGACAAACCTATGATGAGATTAGATGAGTAGAAAGCGGTTTAGTTTCCACCCATTTGGTTAGGTGCGCTTTCCGTTGGCGAATTAAATTCGCCACGGGTCGCACCTGTTGATAGGCATCAACTCCTAAGTTGCACCTTGTCCCATAGGCAGTCGCGCTTTGGCTTAAACCCCCTCAGGTCGGGGCTGCATCGCGCTTCACCATCAGCTGGGGTCTGTTGCGACCTATTTAGTGTGTCTAAAAGCTTGAGATTAGGTTCATCCCACTAGAACACGTCTTACAGACGCAATGGTTAATGCCCTAGACACAGTTGTCAGGTTGAGGGTGGCTCCTTAGCTAGGTATTGCCCGTTGGATTGGGGTGGGTTAAATCATCCCAAATTTGACCCTCAAAGCTGAATTGATGCACCGCTCAGCTAGTTTTTACCCCCTAAGCAGGTCTTTTAAGTGTGCCGTTTACGCTGCCGTTTAGTGTGCGCTTTAGTGTGCCATTACTATGGGCGACAGACACCTGCTTTTGATAAGGCTAGAGGCCTTGTGAAAAGCTCCATAATCTAAAAGACCAAGGATTATGTCTGGTTCAGGATTGACCAGATTACTTGCCCTAGTGGTGGAGTGTTTAATTCCAGCCCCTAGTTAAAGCCTGTGGCTTGTTTACGGAGGTAGTACTACAGAACCATACAAGTCGTAGAAATCACAATCAGTAATTTCTACTGATACTATGGTTCCTAAAGAGGCATCACCTTGAACGTAGACCAATCCATCCACCTCAGGGGCAAACCTGGCACTGCGACCAATAAATTCACCCGTTAAGGGATTTTCTTGTTCTATGAGAACATCAACTATCTTGCCCAGACAGTTTTGATTTTTTTTCAAGGAAATCGGTTGTTGAACTGCCATCAGGGCATCCCGTCTGGCATCCATCACCCCTTGGGGCAACTGATTAGGCAATTTGTATGCTGCTGTTCCCTCCTCCGCAGAAAAGGTAAACACTCCAACATGGTCAAATTCATGATGCTGGACAAATTCCAGCAAGTGTTCAAAGTGCTGCTCTGTCTCGCCGGGAAACCCGACAATAAAGGTGGTTCGCAACACTGCATCAGGAAGTGCAGTTTTTAGTTGCGTGATTATAGCGTCATTTACTCGTCCCTGCCAAGGACGGTTCATGGAGCGGAGGATTTCTGGATGGGAGTGCTGTAGAGGCAAATCGAGATAAGGAAGAACATTATGAGTTTCCTGAATGGCTTTTATGACGGATGGGGTTAAACCGGTGGGATAGGCGTAGTGGATCCGAATCCAGGGGATGTCTACTTCACCTAATGCTCTCAACAGTTCTGGCAGTTTCGGTTCGCCGTATATGTCTAAACCATAGTTGGTGGTGATTTGGGAAATTAAAATCAGCTCTTGAACCCCTTGAGATGCCAACTGCTCGGCTTCCGCAACAATGGATTCTATGGTACGCGATCGCTGCTTTCCCCGGAGGTGCGGAATTATACAGAAGGAACAGCGGTAATCACACCCTTCTGCGACCCGCAGGTAAGCAACCCCTTCAGAAGTTGTTCGGTAGCGTGGCGTTGTTTCGTCAGCAATGTAGGTTGGTTCAGTAGAAACCTCTTGAACGCGATCGCCTGTTTCTACTCTTTGGATTACATCTACTATTTTATGGTAGTCCCCGGTTCCCACCACTGCCACTGCCTCTGGCAACTCTTCCAATAGTTGGCTTTGGAAGTGTTGAGCCATACAGCCGGTAATCACAATTTTTTGATCAGCTTCCGCCAGTTCTACCAGCGTGCGCACTGATTCTCGCCGCGCTTCTTCTATAAAACTACAGGTATTTACAATAACATACTCAGCTAATTCTTCATTGGCATCTACCTGGTATCCTGCCTGCACCAGCAGACCCAGCATATGTTCGGTATCAATGCGATTTTTCTCGCACCCCAAGTGAGATATTGCTACAGTTGGCTTTTTGCCCATTCATTCATCATTTTATATTGTACTACGGCTTAGTCACATAACCTACTGCCCTTTACCAGAACCTTACACCATTGATTGAGCTTGGTGTGATTGAGCTTAGTGTGTAAGTGATGTGCTCAACTCCTAATCTGCTCTGCTAATCTACTAGTACTGATGTTCCATGTTGATTTCACTATCAAAACCTATACACTCATTCTAAATTAAATTTTATTAAAATATTCAAAAAAATATGAGGAAATCTAAAAATATCCCTCACAGAAAATCATGGGCTCGCGGGGATCGTGACTCCAACGGGCTCGTGTTGGTAAGCTCCCTCTATGGGGGAGCGGGGGGCTGAGCTCCTACAGGGATTAAATCGAGTAGTGCTGATCTGGGCTCTTAACCACAAGCAGCTCGAAAAGCTCAAAGTTGACAGGACAAAGGTACAATCTACTGGTACTATATATAATCCTATTTTACCCTTGACCTAGCATCAGTAGGCATCAAAAACAGATGTAGTAGTTTTAGGGCTCACCTCTGTTAACCTACCACCACTAGAAATCGTCTTCAGGAATTAAGGTGCTTGCTTTGGGGATAGCACTGACCGATACAATTGGTTTGAGCGACTGGTTTTAGCAACCGGGAGAACTAAATCCCAGGTTTCATCAAATAGAGTAAGCACCATAGCTTTACCATTAATGCCAGTGGTAGACCGATGCCAGAAAGCGATGCAGCGCGGTCTTGGGGGTTTCCCCCATGAGCGACTGCATCAAGACAAGGCATCCGACCTCTCAATTCCCAAGTTTTCTACAGGGGGCGCTGAGGCGCTCTATCTGTAGCTTTTCCTCCCCGCTCCCTGATGAGATGGGGCTTCCAAACATCCCACGATTGTGAACTTAGAGCAAATTTTCCAGACACCGAATCCGATCATAGGAGTTGTGCATTTGCTGCCACTCCCTACTTCCCCGCGCTGGGGGGGTAGCCTGCAAGCTGTGATTGACCGAGCCGAGCAAGAGGTCACCGCCTTAGGGTCTGGTGGAGTCGATGGGGTGATTGTTGAGAATTTTTTCGACGCCCCATTTACTAAAAACCAGGTCGATCCAGCAGTAGTCAGTACCATGACGATCATAGTCCAGCGACTGATGAACCTGGTTCCCATACCAATAGGGATCAATATTTTACGCAATGATGCTCATAGTGCTTTAGCAATTGCTACTTGTGTAGGGGCTAAATTTATCCGTGTTAATGTTCTGACTGGGATTATGGCAACAGACCAGGGGTTAATTGAGGGACAGGCTCATACACTCTTGCGCTACCGTCGGGCACTGGGTAGTGATGTTAAGATTCTTGCTGATGTTCTAGTCAAACATGGACAACCTTTGGAGTCACCGAATATCACCATAGCTGTACAAGAAACCATAGAGCGGGGGTTAGCTGATGGTGTGATTCTCTCTGGCTGGGGAACCGGTACTCCTACTAATCCCCAAGACCTGGTGTTAGCCTCGGCGGCGGCTAAGGGCAAACCAGTGTTTATTGGCAGTGGGGCTAATTGGGAAAATATCTCCACCCTGATGCAATATGCTGATGGGGTAATTGTCTCTAGTTCCCTCAAGCGTCGTGGACAAATTGATCAACCTATTGATCCGATTCGGGTCAGTCAATTTGTCGAAGCAGTACGCAGTAGTGTGTCTGCTAAACAAGAAGAAAAACCAATTGTTTGAAGGTTGGCCAGTTGAAGGTTGAAGGTTGGCCGGTTGAACGCGCACGCGTGGCCAATAGGCCAAGGTTATCAGGTTGAACGCGCACGCGTGGCCAATAGGCCAAGGTTGGCCGGTTGACTTTCAACAGTATGTCACCTTGGTTTCTGTCTATTGGTTGTTTGACTTGATAACGTAATAGTTAGAACTTTCAAGCAACCCCTATTCCTCATTAATCTAGATTATGAGTGTGAGTCGTCGGCGTTCTGCCCCCTGGATTTATCGTTGGTCCCGTCAGCTGATTGCTGCGATCGCTGTCGTGGGTGCCCTGTTAACTGCTTATCTGACTGTGGTTAAACTGACAGGTGGTACTGCAGTTTGCAGCGCGGGTGCAGCTAATGCTTCTAGCTGTAATGATGTCCTTTCCAGCCCTTATGCTAGTATATTTGGTCTGCCACTAACCTTGTTTGGTTTCTTGGCATACACCAGTATGGCTACATTTGCCTTGGCTCCGTTGTTAGTAAAGGGAGACCCAAAGAAGGGACTTCGCTCAAAACTAGAAAATTGGACTTGGTTACTGCTGTTAGCAGGCGCAGCAGCTATGACAGTTTTCAGTAGCTACTTGATGTACTTGCTAGCGTTTGAGATCCAAGCACTCTGTATATACTGCATCACTTCAGCATTATTTGCCATTAGCCTGCTAGTCCTAACCCTTGTGGGTCGCAGTTGGGAAGATATTGGTCAAATTTTCTTTATCGGTCTGATCGTAGGCATGATCACCTTGGTGGGTACCTTAGGAGTTTATGCTAATGTTGGAGAATCCGTGGCCACATCAGCAGACAATGGTGGTCCAATTCCCACAGCCTCTGGTGCGCCAAACGCAGCTATTGGTGGCTGGAAAGTTACCACAACCTCTGGTCAATCGGAAATTGATCTGGCTCGTCATTTGACTGAAGTTGGTGCAAAGAAATACGGAGCTTACTGGTGTCCCCACTGCTATGAGCAGAAGCAACTGTTTGGAAAACAGGCATTCTCTCAAATCAATTATATAGAGTGTGCTCGTGATGGCAAAAATGCTCAGACAGAAGCCTGTATCGCTGCTGGAATTCAATCCTATCCTACTTGGCAAATTAATGGCGAATTGCTCCCTGGTGTCCGAACTCTAGAAGAATTGGCTAATGTCACTGACTATCAAGGCTCAAGGGACTTTAAGTACTCTTTGCCAGGACGATCCTAATTGGGAAGTGTGGGAAGTGTGGGGAGATGGGGAGGTGGGGAGATGGGGAGATGGGGAGATGGGGAGATGGGGAGATGGGGAGATGGGGAGATGGGGAGATTTTTATTAAGGGTAATTATCGGTTCTCATATTAATAAGGTAAACAAGATTTTTTCCCTGTTCCCGATTCCCGATTCCCGATTCCCGATTCCCGATTCCCAATTCCCAATTCCCGATTCCCGATTCCCTTGGATAATTCACGAAATCTCCATGTTGTAGTCATTGGTGGTGGAGCCGCTGGTTTTTTTGGGGCAATTACCTGTGCCACTACTCATCCCCATACCAATGTCACTCTCCTAGAAGCCTCACGCCAGCCATTATCGAAGGTGCGCATCTCTGGTGGTGGACGCTGTAATGTTACTCATGCTTGTTTTGACCCAGCCCAGTTGGTGCAAGCTTACCCGAGGGGAAGCAAAGCATTGCGAGGGGCTTACACCCGCTTTCAACCGAAGGATACCATTGCTTGGTTTGGTGCTCACGGTGTTGAGCTGAAAACTGAGCCTGATGGCAGGATGTTTCCGATTACTGATAGTTCCGAAACGATTGTTGATTGTCTCTTACAAGTGGCTAAGAGGGCAGGGGTAAAGATTCGCACCAGTAATCCGGTTAAGTCGATCTCTCGGCAATCTTCCCAACACCCAACTCCTGACACTCCACACCAGACCCCAGGAGGATTTGAAATTGGGTTGAGGAATGGTGAGATTATAAAATGCGATCGCGTTTTGATTGCTACCGGTAGCAATCCCCTAGGCTACCGTTGGGCAAAAGCCTTAGGTCATACCATCGAAACCCCCGTTCCTTCTTTATTCACCTTTAATATCCCAGACTCCCGTTTACAGGATTTAGCTGGGGTAAGTGTTAAACAGGTGTGCCTCAAATTACCCGATGCTGGTAAAACGTTGAAGGAACAAACGGGACCATTGCTAATTACCCACTGGGGTTTAAGTGGTCCAGTGGTACTCAAGCTTTCTGCTTGGGGGGCGAGAGTGTTGCACGAACACCATTATCAAATGCCCTTGTTAGTGAATTGGCTTCCTGAGTATAATCCAGACCGATTGCGCAAATTACTCCTTGATGTTAAATCCCAGTTACCTCGACGCTTCATTACTACTAGTTGTCCCATTCCTATCCCAAAGCGCCTTTGGGTGAGCTTAGTTACTAGTGTGGGAGTGGGAGCACAAAACCGTTGGGCTGAGTTATCGAAAAAAACCGTACATCAGTTAGTTCAAGAACTGACTCAAGGACGCTATTTGATTCAAGGTAAAGGGGTTTTTAAGGAAGAGTTTGTTACTTGTGGTGGTGTTAGTCTCAAAGAGGTGAATTTCAAGACTATGGAAAGCCGCCAATGTCCAGGTCTTTACTTTGCTGGGGAAATTCTCGATATTGATGGAATTACCGGGGGATTTAATTTTCAGAGTGCTTGGACAACGGGTTGGTTAGGAGGTCAAGGTATTGGAAATAGTTAGTGTTGTGGGAATTGATAATTTGTCTTTTATTTGTCCATTAATTGTGATATTATTTGCGTCCTTAGTTAGAGTTCAAAATCCCAACGTACCAGTAAGCCATTTCAGAGTTTTGTAAGTCAACCAGGGCTTTCCCCAGTTCAACCCCTTGTTGTCGATCCCTGTCTAAAAAATCATCCATCTTGGCTGTTTGGGCTTCAGGAGATAGGGTTCGCCAGTCATGCTCAATCCAGGTTAGCTTGAAGGTTTTACGTACAACTTGCACCGGCTGCTTACGGTTTCTCCAAACAAATAAGGTGCGCAAAACTGGGTGTCTTTCTACCAGTCTCACCCAAGCCTGTTCAAAGAACTTCGGATTCAGCTTGCCGTGAATCGTCAACTTAAATTGGTCGAAATATACCCGATGTTCCGGGTGATACAATGTCTGAAATAATATCCCTTTTTGCGTTGAGGAAAGGGGATACATTGCTTCAATATCTTTAGTTTTATTTTGGGCAACAACCATTTTTTATATTGAGAATTTTTATGTTAAAGTCTTAAGAAATAAGGGAACAGGGAATGGGGAATAGGGAACAGGCAAGAGGCAACACTAGGGAATCTCCGTGCCTTTAGGTCGGGGAAGATGTTAAATGAGAGTATGAACTGCCTGCTCAATTCGATCCAATGCCTCTTCAATCTTGCTGAATGAGTTTGCGTAGGACAGGCGTAAATATCCCTGACCTTGATTGCCAAAAGAAGAACCAGGTAACACTACCACCCCAGCCTCAGTCATCAAATAATCTGCTATGGCTTGATCATCTAACGGTAACTGGGAGACATTTGGAAATGCATAGAATGCCCCTCTTGGCATTTGACAACTGATACCAGCTATTTGGTTGATCCTGGTGACAATCATATCTCGACGCCGATGAAATTCCATCACCATCTTCTCAACAAAGGTTTGGTCTCCTTCCAGGGCAGTCACCCCTGCCAATTGAGTAAACGAACAGGTACAGGAATTGGTATTGATCATGAGTTGAGTTAGCTTTTCACTGATTTCTGGAGATGCAACGGCATAGCCCAAACGCCAGCCAGTCATAGCATAGGTTTTAGAAAAACCATCTAGTAAAATAGTGCGCTCCTCCATGCCTGGCAAACTTGCAATACTAGTATGGGTCTGGTCGTAGAGAATATGAGAATAGATTTCGTCTGCGAGAATGTAGAAGTCGTATTGCTGAGCAAGGGTAGCAATTTCAGCTAGATCCTCAGACGTCAGCACTCCCCCAGTTGGGTTTTGAGGAGAGTTGAGGATCAATAACTTGGTACAATCGTTGACTAGGGTTTTCAAATCCTCAATTTGGATGCGAAAGTTCACGACTTCTCGCAAAGGTAGCGGAACAGGTTTAGCTCCGACAAAGTCAATAACTGATTTGTAAATGGGAAACCCTGGATTTGGGTAAATGACCTCATCTTGGGGATCAACCAGAGCCAGAATAGTCAAGAATATTACGGGTTTTGCCCCTGGCATTATGACAACCCGATCGGGTTCGACTGACAAATGCCGGGTTTTGGAAATGTGGCGTGCGATCGCTGACTTCAGTTCTGGTAGTCCTGCTGCAGGACCATAACCCGTGTGGCCCGCTTGCATGGCTTGGTAGGCTGCCTTACAAATGTGAGGAGGAGTAGGAAAATCTGGCTGTCCAATCTCCATATGAATTATATCTCGTCCTTGGGCCTCCAATTGTTTGGCTTTGGCGAGATATTCAAAGGCAGCTTCAGTGCCTAACCGTTCCATTCGGAGCGCAAAAGTTCTCATGGTCTTGATGTAATCGTTTATTCACTTTTCCAGTGCAGTGCGCTTGAGTTATAGTGTGGTAGTGTAGGTTATCCTGTGCCCCTCCCACTGTTTTTGTACTTGATGTGTTCAGTACTGTAACATACAATGCCAGCCACCAAGCCTCTCTCGTTACCACTCCGGATGCGCGGAATTCCCCATCTGTAGCTTAGGTCATATCTCAATTTCCTCAGTGTTTTTAACTGCTGCAAGGTCCACTGCATCTCGACCAAACCATAGCACTAGATCGATGTGTTTAGCCCACCCAGCTACCGTTGGATATTCAAAGAGGCTTTGGATTGGCAGTTCAATCTGCAAAGTTTGACGGAGCTTTGAAATGACCCGAGTAGCAAGGAGAGAATGACCACCCAATTCAAAGAAGTTGTCGTGAATACTGATGCGATCGCATTTCATGACTTCAGACCAGATTTTAACAATCCTGTACTCAGTTTCAGTTTGGGGTGCAGTAAACTCAAGCCTGTGAGGGAGTTGAGAAAAGTCAGGAATCGGCAGAGATCGACGATCTACCTTGCCATTTAGGGTTAAAGGCAAGGTTCTTAATTGTACAAAGGCGGAGGGGATCATATAATCTGGTAGCCTCTGCTTGAGAAACTGTTGGAGTTGATTAGGGAGAATTTGCTTATCTGCCTCAACTACAAAGTAAGCGACTAACCGCTTATCTCCTGGATTATCTTCTCGGGCTAACACAACGACTGCCTGTAAATCAGGATGCTCACCGAGCACTGTTTCGATCTCTCCTAACTCAATGCGGAAACCCCGAATCTTAACTTGATGATCAATCCGTCCTATAAATTCGAGATTTCCATCTGAACGGTAGCGGCAAAGATCACCAGTTTTGTAGAGGCGACCCAAAGCAGGATGGCAGATAAATCGTTCTGCTGTCAGATTAGGACGGTTAAAGTACTCGCGTGCTAAACCATCGCCACCAATATAAAGCTCTCCCGAAACTCCTATAGGAACTGGATGATAGCTGTCATCCAACAGATAAACCTGAGTATTTGAAATCGCACAACCGATTGGAACCGACGTGCCAATGGCTTCAAGATTTCGGATTGGGTAACAGCAGGTAAAAGTTGTATTCTCCGTCGGACCATAACCATTAATTACAAGGGTATTCGGTAAGGCTCGAACTGCTTTCTTGACATGGGTAACTGACAGAACGTCTCCCCCCGCCAGAAGTTGTCGAACTGAGGTGAAAGACTCCAAATGCTCTTCTACCATCTGATGGAAGAGTCCAGAGGTGAGCCAAACTACAGTGATTTGGTGATGTGATAGCAGATGTGCGATCTCTGCCAGAGATGGACGAGCAGCAGGAGCTAGGACTAATTTTGCTCCATTGAGCAAAGCCCCCCAAACTTCGAAGGTGGCCGCATCAAAGGCAATGGAAGCTAGTTGTAGGCATGTGTCGTCTGAGCAAATTGTCACATAGTTAGGATCGATCGCCAAACGTATCACTGCTTGATGGGGAATACTAACTCCTTTGGGTTGACCCGTAGAGCCAGAAGTATAGATTACATAGGCTAGACTCTCTCTTGTCACCAATTGCGGCTCTGACGAGCTATCAGACTGCACTTCATAAGATTGCAATCCATTGGATTGTGTCAAATCAATCTCATCGAGACAAATCAGGACACACTGCTCATAATTGGCTAATCGGGAGCGCAAAGTCGTTTGCGTAATTAATACGGGAATTTGCGTTTCATTTAAGATGAAAGCCAAGCGCTCCGAAGGATAGTTGGAATCAAGGGGAACGTAGGCTCCTCCAGCTTTGAGAGTTCCTAGCATGGCAACAATCAACTCTGGTGATCGTTCCAGGCAAAGGCCGACCAATACTTCTCGTTCTACACCCAAGGTCTGCAAATAAGTGGCAAGCTGATTTGCACGGCGATCCAGTTCTCGATAAGAGAGCTGTTGTTCTCCAAACACTAAGGCAACCGCATCTGGTGTACGTTCTACTTGTTGTTCAAATAGATGGTGTATGGAGGAATCACCGGGATAATCTCTATGGGCTTGGCTCCATTGTGCCAGTAATTGCTGCTGTTCTGCTTCGGTTAGCAGGGGTAACTCAGAAATTAATTGATCTGGATTGGCAACAATCCCTTTAAGCAAGGTTTGAAAGTGGTGATGCAATCGTTGAATTGTGTTAGATGTGAATAAATCACTGTTATACTCCCAAACCCCTTGCAACCCTTGAGAAGCTTCCCGCATTGACAAAATCAAATCAAATTTTGCAGTGGTCCGTTCTACCCTTCGTGGACTCACAGTTACGCCTGGAAAACTCAAGGCATGGGATGGGATGCTATTTTGCAATACAAACATGACCTGAACCAGGGGATGATAGCTCAGGTTGCGATCTGGATTTAATTCCTCTACTAACTTCTCAAACGGGAGATCCTGATGGGCATAAGCATTTAAGGCAACTTGGCGAGTTCGTTGCAACAATTCTAAGAAGCTTGGATTCCCTTCAAGGTTGTTACGCAACACCAATGTATTGACAAAGAATCCAATGAGAGGCTCAATTTCCTGACGATTACGATTGGCAATTGGCGACCCAATGACGATGTCAGTTGAGTTGCTGTAGCGATAGAGTAAGATTGAAAACGCGCTCAGAAGTGATATGAAGAGGGTAGTGCCAGATTGTTGACTGAGAAGTTGTAATTTTTGGGTTAACTGAGCATCTAAATGGAATTCAATCGTGCTACCCCGAAAAACTTGTTTTGCTGGACGTGGGTAGTCGGTTGGTAAATCTAGCAGGGGTGGACTGTCTGCAAGTTGGTTTCGCCAGTAGTCGAGTAAGGTCTCCAGAACTTGTCCTTGTAACCATTGATGCTGCCAATAGGCAAAATCTGCATATTGAATGGGCAAGGGTGCCAGCGGTAAAGGTTCCGATTGACAAAAAGCAGTATAGAGTTCGGAGAGTTCTTGCTGAAAGATGCCCAGTGACCAATCATCGGCAACGATGTGATGGATTGTAATCACAAGCACATGGACTGTTGTACTGCATTTCAAAAGCTTGCAACGAACAAGCGTATCTTGGGCAAGGACAAACGGTGTTTGAGCCTCAGCATTAATCAAAATCTGAATCTGAGATTCTAGTTCTGTTGGGGGAAGCGATTGTAAGTCGATTAGGGGAACCTGAACTGTAACGTCAAGTTGAATTTTTTGATATGGAGCAGCATTATCGCTCGGAAAAATGGTCCGTAGCCCTTCGTGGCGCTGCACAATTGTTTGAAGACTTTGGGTCAGTACTGATAGATTTAAGTCTCCTTCCAGTTGCCAGACATTTGAAATATTATAAGTTGAACTAGGTCCTTCTAATTGATCAAGAAACCAAAGACGTTGCTGAGCAAAAGATAAAGGAACCTTGGTGTCTTTGGGAACTGAACTAATGGTTGTCAGTTTAATTGAGTCTGTTGGCTGGATAGTGTCGATCGACTGGGCTAATTCCATCAAAGTGGGATAAGCAAACACTTGAGCCAGAGGTAATTCAATGAAGAATACGTCCCTGATCCGAGAAATCACCTGCGTTGCAAGCAGGGAATGTCCACCCAATTCAAAGAAGTTATCGTCAAGGCTAATCTGAGTAAGATTGAGAATGTCACACCAAATCTTGGCAAGCTTCACTTCGGTCTCTGTACGGGGAGCAATCAATTCTCGGTTTTCAAACTGCGCTTCTTGTTGTGCAAGCAGCACCTTACGATCGACTTTGCCATTCGGAGTTAGGGGAAGATCTTCCAGAATCACAAACTTGGATGGCACCACATAGCGAGATACTTGGGCTTGGAGATATGTCTTGAGTTGATGGATCAGCTCTGAGTTTGACTCAGCAACGGTAAGACTATCTATCTTCACAGACTTGCCAGATCTTACCGTTTGGAGGGCGATTTCAATTTGCTCCCAATTGTTATCCTCACGAGACAGGGATGTTGGTTCGAGGGTTAAATAAGCAACTAAATAAGGTTCATTCAGGTTCGTTTTCAGATCTAAAACAGCAGCTTCCCTAACGGTGGGATGTTGAGAGAGAATTGCTTCAATTTCGTCTATTTCAACTCGAACACCATTAATCTTAACTTGACGATCTACACGCCCCAACATTTCAAAAACCCCATCGCTCCGACATCGCCCCAAATCTCCAGTTTTGTAGAGGTAGAATGGAACAGTCTGGTCAAGTTCTTGTTCACTATTGCCGGACTTATGATTAATCAAGGGATTAACGATAAACCTTTCATCATTCAGTTCTGGGCGTTTAAAGTATCCCTGAGATACCGCTGGTCCTCCCACGTAGATTTCCCCGCAAGTTCCAGGCGCTACAGGGGTTAAATTATCATCAAGGATGTAGAGTTTCATCCCTGGTAATGGCTGACCGATCGGCATCACAGCGCCAGGTTCTCCGGATTGGTAAAAACAAAAGGCAACCGAACCTGTTGCCTCTGCTTGACCATATAGATTCAACGTCGCAGCAGGATGCTGTAACCTCTCTTGCCAGATCTGAGGAATATATTGGGGGACAGGTTCCCCATGACCGTTAACAAATCGTAGAGTGTTGGTCAGAAGTTTCTGGCGCGTATCAGGAGGCAAATGCTGTAGGGTTGAATTTAGAATTCGCCAATAGGATGGCACCATATCCATTAAGGTAACCTGCTGATCCTTTGCCAGTTGTAGCACTTTGAGCGGGATTTGACGTTCTTCCGAGGTCGCGATAACAACAGTTGCCCCATGTGATAGGGGTGACAATAACTGACGGGCAGATGTGGCAAAGCAGATGGAGGCAAGGTGCAAATAAATATCAGTGGATTGCAGAGCCATGGGCTGAACGATCGACCAACAGTAATGTGCCAGATTCCGATGGCTGATCATTACGCCTTTGGGTTTGCCCGTTGAACCAGAGGTGTAAATAATATAAGCGAGGCGATCGAGGGGGTTGATTTCAGGAGAAGATTTGGCTCGCTTGTCCCAGCTCAGTTTATCGCGGCCTTCACTGCACTGATCTACAGAAGGAGGATCTTCCACCTTCGACGGGGAAAGATCCTTGGCCGTCACTGGCGCAGAAATCGCTGTCGAGACAGATGGTTTTAATTTCGATGAGATTACTGAAGCAAGGGACAAACGACCGTCGGTCTCGACCTTTAACGTGATCACCTGTGCAATTGTTGATAGTTTTGGTAAATCCTGACACAACTGAGGTTCAGTTAAGACTATCGCTGCTTCAGTCTCTGCCAGCATAAATTCGAGACGCTGCTTGGGATATTGACTATCAAGTGGAACATAGGCACAACCCGCTTTCCAAATTCCCAATAAACCAACAATCATAGCCAACGATCGATCCATATACAGCCCGATCAATCCTCCGGATTCAATCTCTAAATGCTGCAAATGCTCAGCAACTTGATCGGCAAGCTGATTGAGTATGCGATAGGTCAGGGTCTGACCTCCACAAATTACAGCAGTTTTGTTAGGTATATTGTGGGCATAAGCATCTATCAGTTGATAGATACATTGGTTTCTTTGTTCAGGCAACACTTGATGTTTCAGATTCATCAGTAAGTTTTCCTCACCAGGTTCTTGCTTTGGAGTTGAAAGAGTGGCAATGGGGGGGTGATCATAACTAAAGAACCGATTGGTAGGTTAAGGGTAGAGGGTCACCGATAAGTAGGTGGGCATAAATAAACGTTAAAACTCAAAATCCGAAAATGAAGCTGGAATCCTCTATTCATAGGGGTTTCATGATTTTGAATTTCCATCGCTATTTTACACTTAATTACGCCCACCTACTTATCAAAAATCACGATTGCAGTGAGATCATGAAGGTTTTTGGGATCGATTCACTAAATCAACCAATTCATGATCAAATAGCATTCGCTTATTCTGAATTGTCCCTTCACGAATCTGGGGCAACAGTTTGAGAGCAGCTTCATCAGTCAACGGTATCCCCAACCCAGCAAATTTATGCTGGACGGCACGTTTGCCAGAATGTTTATTGATACCTAAACGTCGAGCAGTGTTAGTTTTGCCAACAAATTCAGGGCTTATCAGCTCGTAATTTGCAGGGCTTTTCAACACACCATCTACATGAATACCTGAGGAATGAGACCAAATATTGGGACCTACTACTGGTGCATTAATCGGGATCGGGCGACTACTTGCTTGCGAGACATAATCACAAACGCTGGAGAGTCTCGATTCCTGTACAGATAGATTTATATTTAGCCCAACTTTCAATGCACCCACTAATGTAGCCAAATCAGTGTTACCAGCTCGCTCACCAATTCCATTCACTGTAGTGGTTAAATAGAGCTTCCGGCTTGGTCGTTCTTTTTGGGCCTCATACCAGAGATCAAATGCTTTGATCGCAGCCACACAGTTGGCAACCGCCATACCCAGATCGTTATGGGCATGGAGTTCCACATCGATTTCCGAGTTATTGAGAATATCCGTTATGATATCGAAGATCATGAAGGGATCAGTGCGACCTACGGTATCGCAGAGCCGTACTCGATCTGCACCTGTTTCTTCTGACATCTGGATCATCTCAAATAAAAATGAGCGATCAGCATTAAAAGCATCCTGAAAGTCAGAAACAGCGTATAAGCCGTTCTCCTTGATGAAAGCTAATGCACTCCGTTGAGCTTGTAAGATTTTGTCCGGTGTAGATCTCAGGATGCTATCAATCATATAAGGGGTAATCGGAGTAGAAGAGCAGCAGCCATCTAGGCCCAACTTAACTGACCAGGATAGTTCTTCACGCAATGGCCGATGCCAGCCTAACACCCGTGCTGAGATACGCCCATTGGTTTTACGGGAAATCAGCTCTTGCAGGTAGGTCCTTTCACTTCCTTCTTGAGCTGGAAATCCAGCTTCCAACTCCTGAATGTCTAGTGCATCAAGTTGTCTAGCAATTTCCAACTTTTCCTCATTGCTGAAGACAATGCCAAATGTCTGTTCACCATCACGGAGGGTAGTATCTGAAATTATGATTAAATCTTTCAGGTCATTACTTTTCATTAATTGATTCATGGTTTTTTCCAGAGAGATCTTGAAAAAGGTGTTACAATGTACGTTTTTCGATTGTTCAATTAGAAAAGGTTAATAGGATGTAAGAGTAGTTCACACGTTACCTTAACCTTGAGGGTATAAATTATTACTTTTCAAATGATTACAGAATTTTACCACGGCTTCAAGGCGAAAAAATTCTGCTTCAGAAACAGGTGAATGATATCCTATAAGGATTGCTTGGCTAGACGCCTACTTCCCCCACTTCGCAATTACGATGTTAGATTTACTGCAATCATCTCGAATTCAGTTTCTATGGCGAGGGTGTCAGAATGTCGCTGGGATAACTTTAAGATTGGTAGTGATCTGTTTTCTAGTGCAAACCGCGATCGCCTGGAGTGACCTTGCCTACATTAGGACATTGGCCGAAGAAATTCTCATAACTCTTAGCCACGATATCTCCCTTAATCCGTGGTTTTATGGGATTGTCTCAATGATTCTACTGATCGAAATCTGGTTACCCGCACGTCAGCAGGCTCGGCTGTCCGTTGGTTTCTGTCAAGACTCCTTGTGGTTGCTAGGTGACCTTGTCGAAACGATTCTTTTTCTGAAGCCTTGCATCTCCGTTCTTTACGCTTTGAGCAATCGTGTCGGTTTCCCTATCTTTGATAGCGCAACAATACTTCCTCCACCAATCATGTTAGTGCTCGGCTTTCTGCTTAGCGACTTTCTAATTTGGTTTGGACATATTCTACGCCACCATATCCCAGCCTTTTGGTATTTTCATGCTGTCCATCACTCCCAAACCGAACTGAACCTCTTGAGTGGTCTACGCTTTCATATCGTTGATAAAGCAATTGCTTATATCATTGTTGCTTTACCCATGATCGCGCTTGGGATTTCTGCGCCTTCTATCATTCTATTTAAAGTGTTGCAAAAGTGGTATTTACGTATCTATCATGCCAATCTAAAACTCAATTATGGTTGGTTGAAGCATATCATGATTACCCCTCAGTCTCATCGCATTCATCATTCAATTGAACCACAACATCGCGATCGCAATTTTGGCTCAATTTTAATTATCTGGGATTACTTATTTGGAACTCAATACTGCCAATATGACGAATACCCAGCAACTGGCATCGACGATCCGAATTTTCCCCTTGAAAGCAGTCGCCAGCCGCACGATCTTCTGATCAACTTTATTCATCAAAACCTCTACCCATTTCAGCAACTTTCGAAATTCTCAATTAATCACGATAGGTTTACAGGTTGGTTCAAAAACTTGTTTGTTATTCAACCTCAGAAATAACATCAGATGAATCATCTCCAATTACATCAGGTAGCTCATCCTCAAGGTATCTCAACCGAGGTAAAAAATAAGCGATGCAAGTCATGGTAAGCGTTAAGATTCCCATGCAAATATAAAGCAAACCAATACCTCGGCCAGGACCTACCCCGATCGCTTGACCAATCAGTCTAGCACCTGGGTTATCTCCACTCATAAAGCGTTCAAAGTAATGATCAGCAAGGAAGCCAGCAAGAAGAAAAGAAATAGGGATTCCAGAGCGAGCAACTGATCTTAATAACGCTAAAACCCGCCCTAGTAATTCAGGGGCTACTTTACGTTGAAAGATACTAATAATGGAGCTGTTAATTAAGGGGACAGGTAGAAGCAAACAAAAACTTGAGATCGTAACTAACCAAATTGAGGGACGAATACCTTCAAGCAGAATGGATAAGCCGATTAAAGCCATGCCAATCAGAATGGTGCGCATTTGATTTTGCTTACCTCCTCTGCTCATTGCCACTAGACCTCCTGCAACCATACCAACATTTGAGCAGGACACAACTAGGCCAAAACCGATCACTGATGCGAAAGAAAGAATGAGGGGAGCCTCTAAAACAGCATGGGCTCCTATCAAAAAGTTACAGACTGTTAGTAGAAAAGTAAGCCATAGAAGACCTGATCGTTCTTTACAGTAATTCCAGCCAAGGGCTAAACTCTGCATAAATGACTCATGCTCAGTCTGCTGCTCAGTTTCAGCGGCAATCTCAGGGAATTTGACGATTAAGAGAGATACTAGGGCAAAGGCCAGGGTAATGAAATCGATAGCCACAATGCCTTCAAACTGAACGATCCCTAATAAAGCTGCAGCTAGTGCAGGTCCTATCAACTTGGATATGGCTTGACTCGTTTGCATCATACTGTTAGCACGAATTAGCTTATCTTTAGGGACAAGCAAACTGGTTGCAGCAAGATAGGCTAATTCTTGAAAGGTGCTAAAGCTAGATCGCAATATATTAGTCAGGCAAATATGCCAAAGTTCTAAATGACCTGTTACGTACAACCAAGCTACTATCAAGGTAGACAAGCCAGCACAGAAATCACTGATTATCATTGTCCATCGGCGATTCCAGCGATCGATATAAACTCCAGCAATGGGACTGATGAGAATAGTAGGCAGCAAAGTAGATAAAATAGGCAATGAAAACAGGGTGACAGAATCCGTGTGTGAATAAACCCAGATGCTGATGGCAAAACTGGTAAGCCTGGAGCCAAGTAGAGAAACGACCTGGCTGAGCCAGATGAAGCTGAAGATTTCCATACCCTCTAGGGCAGTAAATTGCTTCGTGAAAGCGTTAATGATGGGAAAGCTGCTACCATTAATGCGTGATTGCTTTATATCAGTCATTTGATTTATCAGTACATCACTGCCCGAACAATTTGCAGTTTTTCTAAGCAAGAGAGATAGAAAAAGGAAGATTCTTTTACTGTGACAAACCCTACCTGGCAAATTTGAAATAGTTCTCACAACCTTGCCGGAGCATCAAGGTAATTCTCTTGAATTAGAAAAGATAGAAAGAGGTTGAGATATGCCTGGTTGATGGATTCCAACTGAATATTACTTTGAGCTAAACCATTAGTCAAATTTTGATAGTCAAATCTCAGCACCTTGCCTGTATAAGGAGGATTATAGGGTGAGAACGCAGGAAATAACGAATATAGACTGTTATTACTCGCTTGAGAAATTTCTAGTTGTGTAAATTGAGTTCGCCACTCTGAATAGGGGATAGCTTCTAAAGGATAGCCAAAAGCCTTGATCCACTCAAACAATGTTTGTAGATTTACGGTTTCAGGATTATTGATATGGAAAACTTTACCCAGCTGACCTTTCAAAGATAGATGAACAATTGCTTTACTTACGTAATCTACAGGAGTCAATCGGTCTACCATCTGATCACTGTCGGGATATTTGCCAAACTGGATACAACCTCTCAGGAAAATGCAAAGGAAGTCCTGCATGTTCATGATGCCTGTCTGGCAATGGCTAAAGACTCTCCCTAGTCGGTAAATTGAAGTGGGTAATCCACGATTTCGTGCCGCCATAACAAGTTTTTCTGCTACCCACTTGCTCTGGCTGTATCCTCCTTTGAGTCCTTTGGCATGAATCAGGGGATCATCCTCAAAAATAAGGTTTTGTCCAGAATAACTTCCGGCAGAAAAAACTCCAAGGGTTGAAATATGGTGCAGCGGTTTGACTCGACTGGCACATGCTAGCTTTATAATCTCCTGGGTTCCTGCAACATTTACCGGACTTAAAAAAGAGTATGGATACATGCTATTGACCCAGGCTCCAGAGTGATAAATAGATTCAACCTGATGACTGAGCTGTTCGTACTCTGATTCCTCAAGACCAAACTTAGGCAGTGAGAGATCTCCCTTAATCACAACCACTCGCGATTGATAGGTTTCATGCCAAAGACCAAAAGATTTCAGGAGCTTGTGCAGGCGCTGCCAACCCTGAAGGGGATCGCCAGTCCGCATGAGACAGTAAATCTTGGCTGAAGTTTGTTTGAGTAATTCATGCAGGAGAAAAATACCGACAAAACCTGTTGCTCCTGTTAAAAGAATGTGATCTGGGTTGCGAGAAATTTGTGCCTTAGCAGGCTTGATGTTTGGATCTAAAATGGCTTCAGCTTCTAAATCAACAAAAGATGTGCCAAGTTTTGAAATATCCTGATCGCTATTTCGAATCCGATCTATAGCTTGAGCCAGCTCTAACAGTGTTTTGGAGGTAAATAAGAGTTGAACGGGTAGACTAATTTGCAAAGCTTCTTGTAGGCGAGAAATAACCTTAACAGCTAGCAAAGAATGTCCCCCAAGGTTAAAGAAGTTGTCATAAAGACCAATCTGGTCCACTCCTAAAACATCGGCCCAAACCATTACTAAGAGTTGCTGGGTGGAGGTGGAAGCAGGGACAAAAGTTGTCTGTCGCTGCAAATCAGAAACGTTGGGCGCAGGCAGTGCTTTACGATCTATTTTGCCATTGGGCATTAAGGGTAATTCTGCCAGTGACACAAACGAACTGGGCAACATATAAGCTGGTAAGCTTTGCTGCAAATATTGCCGCAAGACTGGTGGATCTACATGAACGTTATCCTTCGCTACCACATAGGCAATCAGTTGCCGATCTCTAGTCTCAGATTCACGAGCGATGGTGACAGCCTGACTAATATCTGGATGTTGGCTTAAGACGGTTGTAATTTCACCTAACTCAATGCGGAAACCACGAATTTTCACCTGTTGGTCCAAGCGACCCAGGTATTCAATGGAACCATCAGGCAAGTAACGGGCTAGGTCACCAGTTTGGTACAATCGCCCAGCACCAAAGGGATTAGCAATAAACTTTGTGGCAGTCAACTCTGGACGATTTAAATAGCCACGGGCTAACCCTGCCCCTCCAATATACAACTCGCCAGGAATTCCTATCGGAACAGGTTGTAGATGACTATCCAACAGATAAACCTGCGTATTCACAATAGGGCGACCAATAGTACCAGCACTATGAGCGGACTGTAAACGACAGATCGTAGCATCTACAGTACATTCTGTTGGACCGTAGAGATTAAAGCAGTGAATTGTCTCGCAGCTTTGAACCGCTAGCCAAGTGGAGGAGGCAATCGGTTCTCCACCTACTAAGATGGCTCTCAGGGGTACTTCATCTGTGCTAAGGAGACCTGCTTCTATCAACCAGGTGAATTGCATGGGTGTACAGTCAAAAACATCAATCTGATATTGCTTGAGATAGTGCAGTAGAGTTGAGCCGCTGTATCGATCGCTTTCTGGAACAATGACTAGGGTGTGCCCATGTAAAAGTTGAAGAATCTGCTTAACCGATGTGTCGAAGGCATATGAACCATTAATACTAATGCAAAGGTTCTCCTTACTATGAGTCAGAGAACTGTAAACAGCGTGCAATAATCCCTGATCCAGGTTCAGTACAGAATGATGAGTGATCGCTACGCCTTTGGGTTGTCCAGTAGACCCTGATGTATAGATGACATAAGCAAGGTTAGTAGGATGGACCTTACTGTGAACTGTATCAGTGCTGTATTTAGCAAAAACGTCATCTTCTACATCCAAGCAGATGATTTGAGGTCGGTGAAGCGGTAATTCCTTTAGCAAACATTGTTGAGTGAGGAGCAGCCCAATCTCTGAATCTTCCATCATGTAAGCAATTCGATCACTCGGATAGGTGGGGTCTAAGGGAACATATGCCCCTCCTGCTTTAAGAATACCTAGCACGCCCACCACCATCTCTAGGGAACGCTCAACACAAATACCAACTAATACTTCGGGGCCTACACCTTGCTGCTGTAAGTAATGAGCCAACTGATTAGATCGCTCATTCAGTTCCCGGTAAGTTAGTTTCTGCCCTTCGAATATTACAGCAATGGCATCAGATGTGCGCTCAACCTGAGCTTCGAATAATTGATGAATACATTGATCATGAGGATAATCTTTCTGAGTTTGATTCCAGGCAACTAACAGTTGCTGTTCAGCCTGAGTCAGGAGGGGAAGTTCTGCAATTCCTTGAGTACTATCAACAACAATGGCTTGTAAGAGAGTCTGAAAGTGGCCCAACATCCGTCGAATTGTTTCAGCCTTAAATAAACCAATATTGTAAGTACACCGTCCTGCCAAACCTTCAGGATTCTCAAAAAGATCAAGTTCAAAATCAAACTCACGAATGGTCTTCAGTTCTACGCCTAGACGTTCTACTTTCAAATCAAAGAGTTCTAATTTATCACCCAGGGCATTCTGCAAAGCAAACATGACCTGAACGATAGGATGATGATTGAGGTGACGTTCTGGTTGTAAGGTTTCCACCAGTTTTTCAAAAGGCAAATCTTGGTGAAGATAAGCCTCCAAGGTTGTTTGTCTGACCTGAGCCAATAACGCCTCAAAGCTAGGATTGTTAGACAGATCAGAGCGCAGTACCAGGGTGTTGACAAAAAAGCCCAGCAACGATTCAACTTCAACCTGTTTGCGGTTGGCGATTGGCGATCCAACCACAATATCTGATTTTCTGGTGTAGCGCGAGAGCAACACTTGAAACGCTGCCAGTAAGGTCATAAACAGGGTGACACCTGCTTTTTGGCTTAGGGTCTTCAGTTGTTGCGTCAGGCTAGAATCCAGCCAGAACCACTCTATTCCTCCCTCAAAGGTAGCTACCTCTGGGCGAGGATGATCTGTGGGGAATTCTAACAGGGGAGGAGCACCATCAAGTTTCTGTTTCCAATAGTCTAGATGGCTTGTCAGGGCTTGACCTGCTAACCATTGCCGTTGCCATTGGGCAAAGTCTGCGTATTGGATTGTTAATGGAGAGAGTGGAGAGGTCTTTCCTTGACAAAAGGCTTGATAAAGTTGAGATAGTTCCTGAATGAATACCCCTAATGACCACCCGTCTGAGACAATGTGGTGTATGGTTACTAGCAATACATGGGTAGTGGGGGACAGACACAGTAACTTGGCACGAATCAGTTGATCTTGACTAATATCAAAGGGCTGGTGGCTTTCTGCTTGAATTTGATCTTTAACTTGGCGTTCTTGGTGTTCGCTGTGTAATTCAATCACTGGCAAGGTAAAGATTCCAGCCTCATTAATATACTGGTAAGGTGTACCCGTATCATCAGCTTTAAAGGTGGTCCGTAGGGTCTCATGACGATGAATGATCGCTTGAAAACTTTGCTCCAATGCGGTGTGGTTCAACACACCCTCAAGTTTGAAAGCATTGGGGACGTTATAGCCAGCGCTCATGCCTTCGAGCTGAGTTAGAAACCAAAGCCGTTGCTGAGCAAACGAAACGGGCAAGAGTGTTGCACGAGAAACGGGCTGAATGGCAGGAAAAGAGATTAAATCCCCTTGCTGAGCAGTCTCTATTGCCTGGGTGAGATCCCTCAATGTCGGTTGCTCGAACATCACTTGCAAAGGCAGTTCAACTCCTAGTCTATGGCGAATCCGCGACATCACCTGAGTTGCCAATAAAGAATGTCCCCCTAGCTTAAAGAAGTCATCGTCAAGGCTAATCTGTTCAATTCGCAAAACCTCACGCCAAATCGCAGCTAACAACTCTTGAGTCGGGGTCCTCGGTGCAACAAATTCTCCCTCTCGAGCCACATCCATAACATCGGGGACTGGCAAAGCCCTGCGATCGACTTTGCCATTGGCGGTCAGAGGTAAATGGTCTAAGACAACAAAGTGCTGAGGCAGCATATACTCAGGCAACTTGTTTTGCAAAAACTGGCGTATTTCAGGAATCAGTTTGTAAGTTAGCTTACTTTGTAGGGGGATATTGGCATAGTCTTGCCTCAGCTTAAGAGGACTTCGGTGCTCTTGCCAAAAGGCAACCTTTTGAAGAGCTGAGACAACATCCTGGTCCTTGGGAACAGTCTCACGTAGAAAAACTACATCATAATACCCTGTTGAACTGGCTTCCCACCAACTCAAATGCACCTGATAGCCCAATTCTTCTGCTAATTCCCAGAACATATCCGGCTCAACGCCACTGGAGTTGTTGTGTGCTCCATCACCCATTACACCCATTAGATGTTGTCGGAGATGTTTAACGGTTTTGAATTCCTGAGACGATTGCTCCAGACATTGTTGGACTTGTAATGCCTGTTGAATTCGCCCATTGGGAATACGACGAATACCCAACGATTCTGGACGTTCTTCCAACAACACACGCCGAACTTGAGTCAACATGTCTGGGTCATCCTGCCAGTCCTGCCAAGGAATTGTTACATTTTCCCTTGGTTGAGTCATGCTGAGATGGAGCGTTACATCATAACGAAACTGGGTTAACTCATTGTGATGTTTGCCTCGCTTCGGTTGAACTTCAACATGGCTAATTTCAGGGAAATAGTGAGGTAAGGTAACAAAGAAATCTGGATCAATGACAAGCTCTTCTTCCGCTTGCAAGCTCTGCTGACATCGAGTTGTAAGTTCCTGTAACAACATTGAATCGTCCGCTTGCAAGTATTGCACCATCGTATGAAACTTATCTAATAAGGGTAAACTCCGAATATCTCCCACAAAAATGCGACCGGGGGTGCCAGGAATAATGACATCTATTGCCCCTTGTAAAACCTGGAGAAGATAATGAATACTGGGGAAGTATTGAATGACTGAATTGAGTATAACGGTGTCAAATTTTTGCTTAGGAATCCCTTCAAAGTCATGGGCTAATTTATGATGCAAAATAACATGACTTAAGGTCGTTTTCCTTTGCTGTAGATTTTGGTTATAGGCTAAGGCTGCCCTGGAATAATCAGTTCCTTCATAATGTTTGCAATGGGGGGCAATTCGACTTAACAATAATCCTGTTCCGCAGCCAATTTCTAAGACTGACTGAGGGTGATAATGCTGAATTCGTGACACGGTATGCTCAACCCATTCCCTCATTTGGATAGCTGGTATCGGCTGACCTGTATAACTGCTATTCCAGCCTACAATATTGAAATCCAAGTTAGAAGTTAAGCCTGTCTCATCCGGTTCTGAAGTGGATGGACTGTAGATTTCTTCGTAGAGGGTTTGCCAATCCTCTAATAATTCCTGTTCTGCCTGAGCAAGTAATGCAGCAATCCCTTGTCCGCGCCAGTCAGGCACTAAATAAGCAATCAAACTTTTATGACTGGTTGCATCTCTATGCACCGTAGCAACGGTTTGAGAGACAATTGAATTCTGCCGAATCGTTGCTTCAATTTCTCCCAGTTCAATGCGGAAACCACGAATTTTAACTTGATGGTCGACTCGTCCAAGAAACTCAATATTGCCATCAGGAAGGTATCGAGCTAAGTCTCCTGTTCTGTAAAGTGTGTCCGAAGTTGAAATCTGGAGGGGTTCTTTTGATTCTCTCCCTTCATCCTTTTCTATGACTTTGCCAGAGAGAAAGGGATTCACGATAAAGCGTTCTGCGGTCAGATCAGGACGCTTGAGATACTCGCGTGCTAAGCCGTCTCCGCCAATATAAAGCTCTCCAGGTACTCCAACTGGAACTGGGTGAAAAGTTTGATCTAACAGATAGACTTGAGTGTTTGAAATCGGAGATCCGATCGGAATTGATGTGCCGATATCATCAAGATCTCGAACAGGGTAACAGCAGGTAAAGGTAGTATTTTCTGTTGGACCGTAGCCATTAATCACCAGGGTGTTGGGTAAGGCTTCAACTACGGTTTGAACATGAGCAACAGAGAGAACATCACCTCCAGCTAAGAGTTGTTGAACAGATGAGAAAGCTTCAAGATGCTCTTCCACCATTTGATGGAAGAGCCCAGCAGTGAGCCAGAGAATCGTAATGTGATGATGCTGCAGGAGGTAAGCAATTTCAGCCAGAGAAGAACGAGAGGCTGGAGCGAGCACCAAGGTAGCTCCGTTGAGTAACGCACCCCAAATTTCAAAGGTGGCTGCATCAAAAGCAATGGAGGCGAGTTGTAGAAAGGTATCCGCTGCGGTGATGTTAACATAGTTGGAATTGACCACCAAACGAACAACTCCCCGATGGGAAACTGCAACACCTTTGGGTTTACCTGTAGAGCCGGAAGTATACATCACATAGGCAAGATTGTCAGCGGTGATTGATTTTCCGCTCAAAGAAGTCCCAGCCTGGGTTTCTAGGGTAGGAGAGATGGTGTCTGTTAACGTTCTCTTCAAATCAGGCTGGACATCGTGTTCTTTCCGGTTAGTCGGTTGTTGAGCAGCAAACTCTCTTAAGTTGATTTCATCTAAACAAATGAGGAAACAGGTCTGAGAATCCGAAAGGTGGGCTCGAAAAGCTGTTTGAGTAATTAATATCGGTATTTGTGTATCTTCGGCAATGAAGGCCAAACGTTCTGAGGGGTAGTTTGGATCAAGGGGCACATATGCTCCCCCAGCTTTAAGAATTGCCAGTATGGCCACAATCAGGTCAGGCGATCGCTCCAGGCAAACCCCAACCAATACGTCTGGATCGACACCCCAGTTCCGTAAGTAAGCGGCAAGCTGATTGGCCTGGTAATCCAGCTCCTGATAAGTAAGTTGTTGGTCTTCAAATACTAGGGCAATGGCATCTCCTGATCGTTCTACCTGTTGCTCAAATAGTTGATGAATACAGGAGTTACGAGGGTAGTCTCTTTGAGTCTGATTCCATTGCGTTAGAATCTGGTGTTGTTCAGCAAGAGTCAGAAGGGGCAACTCATCGATCCTTTGACTGCTATCGATCACCACTGCTTGCAATAACCTCTGAAATTGTTCAAATAACCGCTGGATCGTTTCAACTTTGAACAAATCACCCCTGTAAATACAGGAGCCGACCAACCCCTGAGGTTTTTCCCAAAGGTAAACTTCTAAATCAAATTCGCGGGTTGTCTCAACCTCTGATCTGAGGGACTTGACTTCTAAGTCTGGTAGTTCTAAATCAGCATCTGGAACATTTTGCAAAGCAAACATGACCTGAATAATCGGATGATGGTCAAGACGACGCTTCGGTTGTAATTCCTCTACTAATTTCTCAAAAGGTAGGTCTTGATGCGTGTAAGCCTCTAGCGTGGTTTGTCTAACCTGTCTCAGCAGTTCCACAAATCTAGGATTGCCGGACAAGTCGGAACGCAATACCAGGGTATTGACAAAAAAACCAATCAAAGGCTCAATTTCAGCCTGATTACGATTAGCAATGGGCGCACCCACCACAATATCGGTCTGTCTGGAGTAGCGAGATAATAATATCTTAAAGACAGTAAGCAAGGTCATAAATAGGGTAACGCCTGCTTTTTGGCTGAAGGCTTTCAGATTCTGGCTCAGGGATGCATCAACCTGAAAACTGACCTCCCCCCCTTGAAATGTTTGCACAGCAGGTCGAGGGTAGTCTGTGGGCAGTTCTAATAGAGGGGGAGCGCCTTCCAGTTGTTGTTTCCAATAGTTGAGTTCAGCCTCTAAAACTTGATCGGTTAGCCATTGCCGTTGCCAACAGGCAAAATCTGCATATTGGATCTGTAAAGGGGAAAGGGGAGAAGATTGATTCTGGCAAAAAGCTTGATACAGTTGGAGTAGCTCTTGTTGGAATACCCCGATCGACCAACCATCACAAATAATGTGGTGTATCGTGACCATCAAAATATGATCAGTAGGCGACGATTGCAGCAGTTTGAAGCGAATGAGCCTGTTGTGAGTCAGATCAAAGGGTTGTTGACTTTCTACTTTAATTAGCTCTTTAATCTCGGCTTCTTGTGCTCCTGCTTCCAACTCAATCACGGGTAATGTTATCGTTCCAGGCTCATTAATCCGTTGACAGGGAATACCTTGACGATCAATGGGGAAGGTAGTGCGTAGGCTTTCATGACGTTCGATGAGGGCTTGCAGACTTTGTTGTAGTGCGGGTCGATTCAAATTCCCAGTTAACTGAAAAGTTCTACCCGTGTTATAGCTTGTTGTATTGACCCCTTCAAGACGATTGAGGAACCAGAGCCGTTGTTGGGCAAATGACAGGGGAAATGATTTGGGGTCGCTTAAGGGGTTGCGATCGATCGGCTGAATAGGAGGTAAGGGAGAAAAATCTTTCTTCTGAACAGAGTTCACAGCCTGAGCAAGGTCTATTAACCTGGGTTGCTCAAATAGAGTGATCAGTGGGATCTCAACCCCAAAACTTTGACGAATTCGAGAGATAACCTGAGTCGCTAATAACGAATGGCCTCCCAGTTCAAAGAAATCATCCTGCAGACCCACCTGTTCTAAACCCAATGCCGAGGCGATGATATTGGCAATAACAATTTCAACCGGACTGCGAGGCGGAACAAAGGTAGCTTGTTGTAGGTGTTGCAAATCAGGAGCAGGCAAAGCAGCACGGTTGATCTTGCCATTGGGGGTCAGGGGGAATTCTGACAGCAAAATGATCGCCATTGGCACCATATAGTGAGGCAAGAGTCCTCGCAAAAACCTTCGCAGTTCAGGAGCAGAAGGCTGATCACTCCCACTGTGCAAAACTGCATAGGCGACCAATTGTTGTTCGCCACGTTGATCTGGTCTCAACAAGGCAATTGCAGTCTGAATGGCTGGATGTTGTTCCAGGGTTGCACTGATCTCTCCGAGCTCGATCCGGAATCCGCGCAACTTAACTTGGTGATCAATCCGTCCTAAAAACTCAATTCTGCCATCAGCAAGATAACGCACCCGATCACCCGTTTTGTATAAACGATTGGCTAGAGAGTTTGCAGGTAAAGCCTTGCCAAAATCCTCGTGCAGCCTCTTTAAGCTGTGAGGCATTGCGGCAAATGTTGCCTGGGTCAGATCAGGACGGTTGAGATAACCTCGTGCAAGACCGATCCCCCCAATATACAACTCGCCAGGAATACCGATCGGAACCGGCTGACCATAGGGATCTAGAATATAAACGTTGACATTGGGAATGGGGCGACCGAGTGTAATGATAGGGTCCTCTGGTTGACAAAGGGCGATAGTCGTATACACACTCGCCTCTGTTGGGCCGTAAGCATTAAAAAATTCCCGACCCTTAGCCCACTCTTGCATCAACGGAACAGGACAGGCTTCCCCTCCTACAATCAGCACTTGTAAACTGGGGATTGGCATGAGCGGTAAAGTCGCCAGGGCAGATGCAGGTAATGCCAAATGCGTAATTGCCTGCTGCTGGAGAAGTTGCACTAAATCTAAACTCGGCAGTAAAGATTCTGATGGATTCAAGCACAAGCAAGCCCCAGAACTTAAAACCATCAAGATTTCTGAGATTGAAACATCAAAACTCAAGGAGGTAAATTGAAGGACCCGACTGTGGGGGTTGACTTTAAAAGTCGCAATCAGAGTTGCTGCTAGATTGCTTAACCCCCGATGCGTGACCATTACTCCTTTGGGTCGTCCGGTAGAGCCAGAAGTATAGATTACATAGGCTAGCGTCTCTGCAGTAATGGCAGAGGTTGGTGCTGTCACAGGTTGGTTGGCAAAAACAGCAGAGTCGCTCTCTAACATCACCACTTTTGCTGGGTGAGATGGAAGTCTAGTCAGTAGAGTGGGCTGAGTCACAAGCACCGAAACTTGTGCATCTGCAAGCATATAAGTGAGCCGTTCTTGGGGATAGGTCGGATCAAGAGGGAGATAGGCTCCACCTGCTTTAAGGATGCCAAGAAAACCCACAACTAGCTCTATAGACCGTTCGACACAAAGACCTACGACAACTTCTGGACCAACCCCAAGACTTTGGAGATAATGAGCGAGTTGATTAGCCCGATCATGCAATGCTTGATAAGTGAGCGTTTGCTGTTGAAACTGGACAGCTATAGCATCTGGATGCTGAGATACCTGCTGCTCTAACAGAGTTAGAACCTGTGAATGAACAGAAATGTCACACAGAGAATCCATTTGGGTTTGATTCCAAGCAACTAGGAGTTGATAGGATTCCTCAAGACTTAAAAGCGGCAGGTGACAGATCGATTGATCAGGATTTCTGACAATTGCGGCAAGGAGCGTTTGAAAATGCCCAATCATTCGAGCAGCAGTGTCCTGATCAAACAAATCCGTGCTGTATTCTAACTTCCCTCTCAGCCCAGATTCCCGATTTTCAAGACATAAGGTTAAATCAAACTTGGCCGTGACCCTTTCCGTTTGTAAAGGAGTCAGGGTTAAATCCGAAAACTTCCACTCATCAACCTCATTCTCCTGCAGAACAAACATTACTTGAAACAGCGGATTGTAACCAGGGTTTCGTTCGGGTTGTAGCTCTTCCACAAGCTTCTCGAACTGCAAATCTTGATGGGAATAAGCTTCTAACGTTACCTGTCGTGTCCGATCCATTAATTCTCGGAAGCTTGGATTACCAGAGAGATCAACCCGCAACACTAACGTATTGACAAAAAAGCCGATCATCGAATCAAGTTCAGGATGATTGCGACCTGCGATTGGGGTGCCCACTATAATATCTTCCTGGTTACTGTAACGGCTGAGCAAGGCCATAAAAGCCGTCAACAATGTCATGAATAGTGTTGTTCCGGCTTGGTAACCCAGTTCTTTAATTTGTTGCGTCAGGTCTTTACTGAAGTCAAAAAGCTGAGTCGCACCTCGAAAGGTTTGCACTGGAGGGCGAGAATGATCAGTAGGTAAATCCAGCAAAGGTGGTGCACCAGCTAATTGATGTCTCCAATACTCCACCAGATTTGCCAATCGTTCTTTTGATAAGCATTGTCGCTGCCAGTGGGCAAAGTCTATATATTGAATTGGTAACTCAGGTAATGGTGAAGACTCACCATTCAAAAAAGCCGTATAAAGACTTCCGAGTTCTCGCAACAAAACTTTTGTAGACCAGCCATCTGTAATAATATGATGAAAAGTTAATAGTAAGATATGCAAATGCTCTGACAGATGAAGCACTGTGGCTCGCAATAATATCTCTTGAGATAGGTCAAAAGCATATTGACTTTCTGCCTGAATGAATTGTTCTGTTTGAGTCAACTGCTCTTGGCTAGGTAGCGATTGTAAATCAACAACTGATAAGATCAGATTTAAACCAGGTGCAATTGCTTGTATTGGGATCCCTTTTTTTATGAAAAATGTGGTTCGTAGTACTTCATGACGGCGAATAATCTCATTTAAACTTTGTTCAAGTATTGAAACATTGAGTATTCCTGAAATTCGAAAATTATGAACCACATTGTAGTTAGTATCACCAGGATTAAGCTGATTTAGAAACCACAGTCTTTCTTGAGCAAAGGAGAGACTATAGTTTCCTTCACGAGGAAATTTTACTATAGTTTCAACTGCTTGATTCTTA
Source organism: Moorena sp. SIO3I6 (assembly GCF_010672095.1). Taxonomy (NCBI): domain Bacteria; kingdom Bacillati; phylum Cyanobacteriota; class Cyanophyceae; order Coleofasciculales; family Coleofasciculaceae; genus Moorena; species Moorena sp. SIO3I6. The sequence goes on from NZ_JAAHHU010000029.1 coordinate 48,745, forward strand.
TATTTATCCCACTGTTGTAGAGTCTCAATTATTGCTATTTTATGCTGTTGCAACTGATCTCGTAAGGCTGGATTTAAAGCTCCTTCTGGAGCTCTACATTTTAACCTAGGTGCTTGAGTTGAATCACTATATTCAAGCCATAGCTTTATTCCCAAACGACTGAGATCAGATAAAAGATTCTCGATTACTGTCATAAATCTCCTGTTTTATAAGAGCTTGAAATGCTTAAACTTTTTGCTCAACAAATTTTATAAATTATAAAATATAACTTTTACTCCAATACAGGTGTCTCGAAATAACATTCGAGGTAAGGATTCAGGTCGTAAAAATAGGGATAAGTTAAGGAAAACCCATGTCACGACCGATGTGGGCACGTAATGCTTCAGCAAAAAAGTTGACGACACAACGTTGCTGAGAACGACAGGTTTGCACAACAGTCAAAAGTCTGGCGGTGTTTTCAAATCTTTCCAAGGAGCGAGAACCTCCGCGCTCCCTTACGCTTTGTAACAGCCAATCAATGACAACGTTCTGCCAAATTGTTTCAGGAGGTACTTCTGGATGCATGGCGAAAATACCACCACTGATCAAACTTGTTTTGGAGATTATTTAAAAGCCTCAAAGCTCTTGCTCCCCCTTGCGGTATCCATTTATTGAAAGCTTTACTTAATTTGGATTTGAATTCCTTGGCCCATAATTCGTAAGCTTTATGATCAGCCTGGGTTTGCCATAAGTGATAATGCTCAAAAGCGCACATCTTGCAGACTAATAAATGCTTTGCCAATACTCTCATTGTGTAATCCAGGACATTTAATTAAACCCTTGAAATGCCTGCGCATATGTGCCAAGCACTTTTGTTGGGCTACTACAGGGTAACCATTAGTATACACGCTTTTCGTCGCTGCGCTCGAACTCCACCATACTTATCTCCTAGCAGTGACTCTAGTTCTTTTCGTGAACGTGTATCTGCTGCTCTTTATAGGCAAAAATCCTGGTTGGCGACTAGCCATAACCATTCCTTTACCCCAATGACCCCCCAAGGGGTTTCATCGACATGGACATTGGGTTGTTCTATTTTTACCCAATTTTCCAGTTCTAGTACCGGCTGTTCTATGGCTTGGGCTACTAGGCACGTTGGTGGCCCCTTTGGTTCCGACTCCAATCTCTACTTCACCCATCTGCTAAATCAACTCTTACACTTAATTACGCCCACCTACTTAGCATATCCAAATTTACACTATATACCAAGTTAGTATACAGGAAGTTTTTTTTTACAAAACTTTATTTTTTAGGAACGCAGTATCAGGTGATGAGAGAGTAACTTATTACTGTATCATAGTAAGTACCGCGCGCCGAATTAATTACCTACTATAATTCTCTGTAACCCTTGAATTAAAAGAGTTTCAGTTTTTGCAAATTTGTAATTAATTTTGTGTACCTGCTTACATTTGAAAAACTGTAACAAGGTAAGCATATGCGCTACGCGCACGCTACGCGAACAGCGGTCAGCGTTCAGCCGTCAGCTTAAAATAAACACTGCTTGGTGGGATTAGCAGTGGTGGCTTTCTAATTAGCTCAATAACAAACTCAACAAACTCAGGAAACAAACTTTTTCCGAGCTACATGAGTAGTTTCAAAGATTTTTTCCAGACTTGACCAATCTTCCTGTTCAATCACCTCAATTATCTGGTCAAGGCGATCGCGATACCCTACAAGCGATCGCATTATCGACTCCTGATTGTAACGAGCCATCATTATTCCCAGTTCTGGATTACCACCCCCAACACGGCTAGTATCACGAAAACCAGAACTAGCTAACTGTTGGGCTAACCTCAACACCACTGGGTCAGTCTCCTGCATACAAGCATCAATCAAACTCCCACTCACCATCACCGGTAGATGAGAAATCCATGCTACCGCTTGGTCATGGTTTTCCGGGCTTGTGATGTAAACCAATGACTTAAGCGATCGCACAATCTCCTCCACCTTCTCAAGTGCTGGTGGTGGTGTTGTCTCAATCGGCGTCAGTACGTAAGGGTTTCCGGCAAATAGATTCGACACCGCAGCTTCCACACCACTGTATTCCCTTCCTGACATCGGATGACCACCTACAAAATTTTCCCACAGGGGAGCCATTTCTCTAACCACTGGCATTTTGACCGAACCAATATCAGTGATTACGGTATCCTTGTAAAGATAGTTGACTAAATCCTTGACAGTAGAGGCGATCGCGGCTATCGGGGTGCAAATAAATACAACCTCTGCTGTGGCTAGGATACTTAAGTCAATACTCGCATCATCAACAATGCCGTGATCACGTGCGAATTGACAGGTTTTTGGTTGACGAGAGACTCCCAAGACCTGGTGACCTTGTGCTCTCAAGTCCAATCCTAGGGATCCACCCATCAATCCCAGTCCTACAATACCAATTTTCATTATCTCTGTTGCGGGATTCAGCCTATGCCATGATAAATATTAATTTTTGTTAGATTGTAATGAATGTCAGGGAAATTATCCAACAATATGCAGCAGGGGTAAGAGATTTTACAGCTGCGGATCTTACTGAACTTAACCTAAGCAGCGCTACTCTTAGTGGTGCCGACTTGAGTGAAGCTAACCTGAGGGTAACTAACTTAAGTGGTGCTAACTTGAGCGGCACAAACCTCAGCAGAGCCAACTTAAACGTTGCTAGACTCAGTGGTGCCAATCTCTCTAAAGCCAAGTTAACACAAGCACAGCTCAATGTAGCAAATTTGATTCGGGCTGATTTAAGAGGTGCCCAACTGATTCAGGCATCACTGATTCGTGCTGAGATGGTTCGTGGTTCCCTAAGTGGAGCAAATCTAACCGCAGCAAACCTCTCTGGTGCTGATTTACGAGAAGCCACCCTCAGACAAGCTAATCTCAGCCGCGCTACCTTCAATGAAGCCAATTTAGCCGGGGCAACCCTTAGTCAAGCAAATTTGAAGGGAGCCCACTTAAATGGAACAAATCTGTACAAAGCCGATTTCAGCGGTAGCAATCTTAAAGGGGTTGAAATCAGACAAGGAAATCTCACCTGTGCCAATTTTAGGGGAGCCGATCTCAGTGGGGCAAATCTACGCTGGGCTGATTTAAGTGGAGCAAACCTCAGTTGGGCTGATCTCAGCAACGCTAAATTAAGTGGAGCTACCTTAGTTGGGGCTGATTTGAGCAATGCCAATTTAGTTAATACCAGTTTAGTACACGCTGATCTTAGTAAGGCCAGGCTGATTAAAGCCAATTGGATTGGAGCAGATTTGACTGGTGCTACCCTCACTGGGGCAAAACTATATGCCGTTTCCCGGTTTGGTCTCAAAACCGAAGGATTGATCTGTGAATGGGTTGACTTGAGTCCCGATGGCGATAAAAGTCAAATTATCCGTCTGTCTTCCGAAGCTGCCAAAACGTTTTTCAACGAGACCCTGCCAACAGTAAAAATTATCGTTGATACCCCGTTAGACCTCAAAGCGAATTTGGCTTTAGCCTCGATTTACAATCAGATAGCTAATGTTTCTGAAGTCTTCAATCAAGCCCCCAGCCTTGAGGTTGGTGTCCGCAGAACAACCATTACCTTTACAAGCAACAACGCTGACTTATTCATTATCGCTTACTTGGCAATTGTCCCCTTCAAAGATGGAGGTCAAACTCATCGCAATATTGTGACCCTATTAAATAGCCTACCCTCACGCTCAATATACAGTTTAAATAATCAAGACAAACAGCAAATACATAAATTAATTACAAATATTTGCCAAACTATTGAGCAGCTTAAACCAATTAAAACCGCTAATTTAGCACCAGAAATAAAATCATCTGCTAACTTCTTTATTGCTCCGACTCAGACAATTATTACTAACTCTAGAGACTACTCATTAAGTATTTATTATAATCAATATTTTGGGAAGTATCTGATGAATCAATCAAGCTGGAGCGAGCAATCTGAAGACACTACAACACCATCAATACCAGTATCAACCCTGCCTCCAGTGAGCCAAATTGTTGAATTTATTAAAGCGTGGGATTATTTGACCGGTTGATGGTGTAGACAACAACGACATTTAAATTGAGATATTAATTGAGATAATATGGCAATTTTAACCAGATATCAATTACGGCTTTATATCATGTCAGGGTAATTACCCTTAATAAAAATCTCCCCATCTCCCCATCTCCCCATCTCCCCACCCTCTCCTTAATTATGGATATTCAACCAGACTTGATATTAGGAATGCCTAGGAGTGCGTTCGCGAAGCGGAGGCCGAAGGCCACGCTACGCGAACGGCTTTGCCGAATCGCTTATCTTAAACTCAAGTTAATTCAAGTTAATTAGAGATTTCCTTTCTCCAAATTCTAATCTGCTGATCCCAACCACCACTAACTAGGGTTTGACCATCCTGGCTCAAAGCAACAGCCACAACATAGCCCGAATGACCATTTAAGGTGCTTTTCAACTGAGCGCTCCTCATATCCCACAACTTAATGGTCTTATCCCAACTACCGCTAATCAAGGTACTTCCATCTCTAGTAATCGTTACTGACCACACCCCATCTGTGTGACCCGTCAACGTTCTAGTCAGTTTACCAGTGTTAAGATTCCACAAGCGAATCGTGCCGTCTCCTCCACCACTGGCTAAGGTCTTCCCATCCAGACTAATCGCTACAGACGATACCGATCGAGAATGTCCCTTAAAGATACGCACTAACTTACCTGTAGCTAGATTCCACAGCCGAATAGTGGTATCTTGAGAACCACTGACTAAGGTTTTGCCATCAGGAGAGATTTCAACAGAATTCACCGAACCTAAATGTCCGGTAAGGGTATGCAACAGTTGACCCTTAGCCACCTGCCAAATCTTAATAGTATTGTCCCAGCTGCCACTAACTAAAGTTTTGCTATCGCCACTGAAGGCTAAAGTCGCCACTGTATCTTGATGTCCAGTCAGGGTAACTAACGGTTTACCAGTGTTAAGATTCCAGGTCTTGATCATACGGTCATCACCGCCACTGACTAAAGTTTGACCATCCGGACTAATCACCACAGCATTCACTGCGCCACCGTGCCCTCGCCAGGTACGAATTAATTGACCAGTTGACAGATTCCACAGGGAGATAGTGCCATCACTATGACCACTAGCGGCCATCAATCCCTTTACTGATCTCCCTTGAGCAAGGGTGCCAATTGCCACAGAACTCACTGAGCCAGTCCCTACTTTAAGGGTATTGGCCAACTTGTAGAAAACTGTTCCGGTCTTGGCAGAGGCAGCTGTAGGAGAGACAGCGACTTGAGGAGTCTTTACAGGAGTTGGCAGTTTCAGCTGAGAGCGCCAGGTTAAATAGGTGTCAATGCTAATCCCAGATGCCACAATTGTGTCAGAATCACCCACTAACCTGACCATGCCATTAATGCCAATTACCCGCCCCTGATGGTCTAATACCGGTCCACCACTCATCCCAACTCTCACCAAATTGGTATAACTCAGAGCATATCCCCTAGGAAGTTTAGAAGCAGCATCCGTCAGCAGTCCTTCAGTATTAATAAACCGCCGTTGTTGAGAAGCACCTCCAGAACGAGGCCATCCAGCCACATAAACCCTTTGACCTGCACTGATTTGGTGGGAATTCCCTAACCTAGCAACTGGGTAGTTAGAGGTGCTAATGAAAGGTAAGATCGCTAAATCTACCCCTGGCATCCGTCTGATATAACGGGAGTCTACAGGATAACGATTGCCATCAGGGGTTTGAATCCTGTAGATGCCAGCTTTTTGTAGCACATGAGCACTAGTCAGGATATAATAGATATTTCCTTGGCGTTCAACAATTATCCCACTCCCACCCTGTTTTGGACCATCAATCCGGACAGTAATCTGTTGCGCAATACTTTTCGCAGCTGGTGTTGATATCACCACTGTGGGAATTGCTGCAATGATGGCGATGCTACCAATTAAAAACCCTGGAACTGTTTTAGATAAGATGTTCATCAAGCTTGACCGGAATCAATGGCGACGTTTCCTCTAGTTTTCCCTGTCTTGATGCACCCTATTATCTTTGAGTATTATCTTTGAGTCAGTTTCCAAAATGCTTTAGCAAATCGTTTTCCAACAATCAAATAACTTTCGGTTGTCAAGTGGACATAGTCTTGTAAAGCCAAGTCATCTGTAGTAATCATCCTAGTAGCTGGTAACTGGACTGTTGCCTGTTGCGCTTTCACGGTTTCCCAGTTCGGGAGCGTTTCTGGATCAGTAGTAGTGCCAATTTGAGCAAAAACTACTGGTAACTTAGGTTTACCTAAGTCTTGACGGAAATCTTTTACCAAGGTAACAAATTTATCAGCCCACTGATTGGGGAAAAACGTTATATCTGAGTCTTGAGAAGGCTTTTGAGCATCTTTTTCCCCTTGAAAGAAAAGTATACCGGTGATTTCTCCCATCACAGAAGCAGCACCTACTCGCTTTAAGCAAGAGCCATAAAGGGTATCCTCACTCAGGCTTCTTTGCCACTGTTGAATGGCACTGCCAGACTTGGCACAAGGAATCAAACCGATGATTAGCTCAGGATTGTATTTCAATAATTCAGTAGCAAACGCCATCCCCGGACCTACCCCAGCTGACTTATCTTCCGAAACTTTATCAACTTGTTTGGTTTGTGAATCAATCGGTTCGGTGGCTAGATGCCAGCGGTAATCGTTTCCAAACACAAAAACGTTGGGGTGAGTAACGGAACTAGCAGGTGTTAGCTTACCTGTTCCGGACATATTCGACTGTCCTGCCAAAATAAATAGGGACATCTTGCCTTGAAAATCTGGTGGAATCACATTGATTTCCCGAGACTCAGATTTCTGCTTAACTAAGAAGCGACTAATAATACCGTAGCGTTTGATAAACTTACCGACTGGATAATACTTCTGGAGAAGAATACCAATAAAAAGACCGATAGCTAGAAAGGAAATAACTGTCCAGGTTTTCATTAATTAATTGATGCCATAATCCTCGACTAGTAAATTCCAAAGATGATGTCACTGATCAGTAAGTTTCCAAAACGCTTTAGCAAATCTTTTTCCAACAATCAAATAACTTTCCCTTGTCAAGTGGACATGGTCTTGCAAAACCAAGTCATCTGTGGTAATCATCCCAGTAGCTGGTAACTGGACTGTTTCCTGTTGCGCTTTCACGGTTTCCCAGTTCGGGAGCTTTTCTGGATCAGTAGTGGTGCCAATTTGAGCAAAAACTACTGGTAACTCAGGTTTCCCTAGGTCTTGACGGAAATCTTTTACCAACCTAACAAATTTATCAGCCCACTGATTAGGGAACAATCTTCGACTTGGGTAGGCTTGAGGATTAAGGGCATCACTTTCTCCCTGAAAGAATAGTAAACCTTTAATTTCTCCCATTAGTGAAGCTGCATAGGCTCGTTTTAAGCAAGAGCCATACAAAGTATCTTCACTTAGATGTCTTTGCCACTGTTGAATACTAGAATCCCATTTAGCACAGGGAATTAAACCAACAATCAGTTCAGGATGGTATTTGAGCAATTCAGTAGCAAACGCCATCCCTGGACTGACTCCAGCTGACTTATCTTCTGAGACGCGATCAACTTGTCCACTTGGTGAATCAATCGGTTCTTTGGCTAGATGCCAGCGGTAATCGTTTCCAAAGACAAAAACTCTGGGGTGAGTAACAGAACTAGCAGGTGTCAGCTTACCACTTCCTGACATATTCGACTGTCCTGCCAAAATAAATAGGGACATCTTCCCTTGAAAATTTGCAGGAACTGGTTTGCTTTGATTATCCTTAATGGTGGAAGTGCTGAGGATACCGTAGCGTCTGAACAACTGGTCTACTTGAGCAGACTTTTGTAGTATAATACCTAAAAAAGTACCGATAACTATACCGATAACTAGATATAAAATTATTGACCAAGCTTTCATGATATAGCATGTTTATTTGAGATGTTCAACACTTAGGATTTTACGGTTATCGTAGTAATGAAGTCCACAGGATTTTTTCCCTATTGCCTATTGCCTATTGCCTCTTGCCTATTGCCTCTTGCCTCTTGCCTCTTGCCTACTCCCTACTCCCTACTCCCTACTCCCTACTCCCTACTCCCTACTCCCTACTCCCTAGGACGAAAGTACCTCACCCAATTCAGAACTTTTATAATTATCAATGACTTGTGAACTTTGCGGAAGAGATGTAGAGCGATTGACAGTTCATCACTTGATTCCTAGACAAAACACTAAGCGAAAAAAGATGAAACCTGGTCCAACGATTACTATTTGTCCTGCTTGTCACCGACAAATACATGCTTTATTCCCAAATACTCGTTTAGCTCTGGAATTGAATACCTGTGAAGCCTTAAAAAATGACCCTCAGATGCAGAAGTTTTTAGCCTGGGTCAGAAAGCAAAAGCCTGATAAGCGGGTGAGGGTTCATCGTTCTTAAGCGTTCGCGTAGCGTGACCATTCGCGTAGCGTGGCCGTTCGCGTAGCGTGGCCAAAAGGCCAAAAGGCCAAGGTCAATCGCATAAGCGCGTTTGTATCTGGATTGTAAATACATGTATTCCATAAAAAAGCAAGAGGCAAAAGGCAAGAGGCAAGAGGAACCCCCCTAACCCCTCCCAGGAGGGGAAAGATATACGGAGTTTTATTGGATAAAAAAATACCTCTTAGGTTTAGATCTAAGCTAAAAATGCAATACCTGTCCTTTTCGTGAAAAAGATAATTACAAATCCTGATTTTTACGCTTGGTCAATGTTATTTAAAGCTCACTGGTTCATGCTTTCAAGCTGCTTGTCACCCCGTGAAAGTCCTGGCTCAAATAACTTTAAAATCCGAGATAGTCTCAATCCAGACCCTTGCGCCACAATGTAGCGGATTATCAGGGCGATACATCACCCGACAGGGGCCATTGACTTCTACCGTATGACCGTAAATGTTTTTAGAGCCTCGTTTTACCGTAATCACTGGATTGCGTTCCCCGGTGTTGTGATTTTGGCGAATGACTTTCTGATTAACGTGGATTACAGCCTTCGTGTAATTTGTACGCTTTGACCAATTCCGCTTTGGTCCGCGAGTGCCAGGCGTGACCACTGGCATGCCATCAAACAGAGGAATCACCCAAGTTCTACCGACCTTATATGCCCCTTTGACTCTGCCCTTGCCCAGAAGGTAACGGACGCGAGTGGCGGAAACACCTAGTAATTCAGCGGCTTGTGCGGTAGAAATCATCATGAGTCAAAAACCATTGCTTTAACGATACTATTATTATAACCAGATTTTAAAGAAAATGCAAGGGGTTAGAAAAACTATTGCATTATCGCCACGGAGTAGCCGGAGTGGGTGGAGTAGGTTAAGTGAGCTAAATAGGTGCTGTGGGCGCTTTAAAACTATTGCATTGTCGCCATCTTAAGGAGTATCGGGGGTCGGATAGGTGGAGTGGTGGTAATAGGATTAGTAAATGAAATAGTGGTAATGGGTTTAGTGGGTGCTATAAAACTATTGCATTGTCGCCACGAAGTAGTAGCAGTGGGTGTAGTGGGTTAAGCGAGTTTAATCGGTGGTGTAGGTGCTGCAAAACTATTGCATTGTCACAATTTAAATGAGGATCGGGCGCGGGGAGATGGGGTAAATGGGGAGACGAAATTGATGTGTAGCCATAATTTACAGAATTGGTATAACTACAAATCAGATTTGAAACTACCCCCTGCTTCAGTCATTAATCGTAGGGTGGGCAGTGCCTACCAAAGCCCTTTGCAAGCTTCATTATCTGTCTGGTGCACTGCCCACCCTACATGAACCAAGCTTATTGAGAATGGTGCAAGATTTGAGTATCACTACAAATCAAATTTGAGATTATCCCCTGGGTGACTGAGCAATAAAAAAGTACCCTCAAGGGTGCTGTTTCCTGAAAATACTTAGCCTAGGATAGATTTATTGACCGTTGACCGTTGACCGTATATCATTCAAATTGGCATAGATATCTTCAACAACCTTTACATCATTTAACTTAAACAAGAGAGACATGAGCAAAACCAATATTTATCAGCAAATTTGGGAAAGTGACGAAAACCAATTCTCGGTTAGCACTCGCACTAGCTCCGGAGAATGGGAAGACGAAACTGCTGACATTCTATTAGATGAGCAGGTCAAAGCTAGCGGTCAACGGTAAATCGACTTAGCCACCCGACCCTTATTCTATAAAGTCAATGAAGACAAATTGTTCGATGAAACCCGCACCTATGTCAGTTTCATTAAACTCTTAGATAACTACGCTATCCGCTCTCTTGACCCAGAATTTACTCCTGAACAAGAAGAACATGAGCAGTTAGATTTCATTTCTCTGATTCTCTCTACAAAACCGATCCAGCTTGCCCGAAACTATATTAACGAGTTAGGTGAGACTCTTTCGGAGCAGCAATTTAGAGTCAAGCTACAGCGAATCTGGTTTGAACTCTACACCAATTACTTCAGGGGCAAATCAACTCACTTTGCTTCTGGCTTTGAGCATGTATTTGTTGGAGAAGGAAAATACAATATCCGCTCTGGAGATCAACGAGAAACCCTTGGCACTATATCTGGTTACCACTCATGGGTAAAATTCTACCTTGATGAAAAAAATCAGCGAGTCAATTTTCTCGGCTACAAGTATGATTTACGAGGTAATGAAGGACCGAATAATCCCAACGTGGTCACGTTACAAATGACCCAAAACGTGACTGATATGCAAGGCAATGTGATTGCTCAATTATTCAAGAAGAAAGGGGGATTTTTTGTTGGACCAAGTCCTGAATGTGAAATCGCGCTCGCAACCGTTGCCTCCGCATGAAAGTGTCTATGGCAAAATTCGTGACAAGGGTCGAATTACTATCAATGATGCCACTTACGATTTAGTCCTCTACCGCAGTACCAATCCCAATGGTAGCCGTGGCGAGTTTATTCGTTCCTTCTTTCCCATCTTCCTAAGCAAGGATGGCACAAAAGAACCGGAGGATGGTACAAAAGTTGTGCCAGTAGATGATATCATTAAGAATGATGGTCCTGTGATAATCGTAGCGGCATTACCTAATCCTGAAGGTTCCGATCAAGGGGGAAGGGAGTGGGTTGAGTTGAAGAATGTGACCAGTGAAGCCATTGACCTCACTGGCTGGGAGATGGCAGATAAACTAGGTCGTCCCCAACTCCTGAGTGGCATTCTCCAACCTAACGAAGTTAAGCGCTTCCCCATCACCCGTTTAACTCAATCAGACATGCACTTGAGCAATAAATCAGGATTGATCACATTACGCGATCGCTCCTCTAACCAGATAGCAACAGTGAAATACTCTCGTGCTCGTTCTGGTCACATCTTCCAATTTAATAGTGATCTCGAGTCAGGTTAATCACTTCCTATTCAGGTTAATCGTTAATTGTTAATTGTTAATTGTTAATTGTTAATTGTTAATTTTCAATTTCAATTATCGATTTTCAATTGACGATTAACCCAGAATGATAAGTATTCAACCAGACACGATGAACTACTTATTTACAGAGCCATCAGGCATAATTGCGCCCTTGAGGTTAATGCCCTGGCGCTGAGCCCTCCTGATGTCAAAGTTAGCGCCCTTGAGGTTAGCCCCGCCCAGGTTAGCACCATGCAAGCGAGCACCGTTTAGGTTAGCCCCCTCTAGGTTAGCTCCCCACAGGTTAGCCCCCCTGAGGTTAGCTCTCCACAGGTTAGCCCCCTCTAGGTCGGCACCACTGAGATTAGCCCCCTCCAGCTTAGCTTGCTTGAGGTTCTTATCCTGTAGGTTGATATTTGGGAGATTGCAGCCTGGGCATTCTCCACTGGTTAGCAACTGTCTGGCTGGACTGGTGAGCCAGGCATAGGTTATAGCCGATGAAGAAGCAGCCACAAGGCTGAGGGTGGCAAGTTTTACTACTGCTTTTGTTGGTTGTATAGCCCGCAATAGTGTTTTTAGAGGAGTGACATCATTCACTACATCAATCTGCTTCAGGGCTTTTAGGGCAGTTGCGGCATCGGGATAGCGATGTTTGAGGTTAGGTGCAACCATTTTGTCTAGCCAATGAATAAACTGGGGATTTAGCTTGGGCAACAGTTGTTTGAAATTAATCCGATAATTCTCATCAACTAAGGTGTTGATTTCGCTAGATTTTGTCCCTGTCAGCAAGCAAATCAGGGTTATCCCTAAGCTATACAGATCAGATGCTTTGGTCAATTGCCGATTAAACATCTGCTCTGGTGGCATAAACCCTACACTACCTTTAACAACGCTACTGAGGGTCACATCCCCACCTGCTATCCGGGCAAAACCGAAGTCTACTAGATACACCTTCAAGTTACCCTGTCTATCAACCAAAATATTTTCTGGTTTAATATCTCGATGAATCACAGGAGGTTGCCGCCGTTGCAAGTAAACCAAGACTTCCAAAACAGCGATCGCAATTTGCTTAACTTCTTCTGGTGTCCAGTGGTAATCTTCGGCGAGGGAAGGTGCTGGTTTATATTCTTGGACTAAGCAAAATCCAGTGGGAGTGTCAAAAGAATCGATATAGCGAGGAATGCTAGGATGATTGAGCTGCTGCAGGAGTTTAATTTCTCGTTCATAAGTGTCGTATTCTGCCCAGCTAGTGCCTAATTGGGAAAACTGCAACTGCTTAATCACAACAGGTTGCTGAGTCTCCAGTTGTGTCGCCAGGTAGGTGACTCTACCCCCAGCGTGATTTTGTCCTAACTCTTGTTTAATTTCATAGCCCTGGGGGCTAAAGTCTAAATCCTTACTCATAGTGCTAATTTCAACTGTCCATGTTTAAGAAGCGAATATGATGACCACCGAAGAACACACATCTAATATCTATCCTGGCATATAGTTTTTATACCCAGTTGTTTTCTGTTGTAGCAAATGAGGACAAAATCGGGAGAGGGAAGAGGGGTGAAGAGTGGAAGCTTTGGGGTTGTCAACAATTTTCAGATCATCCCGCAACGGGAGCAACGTCCATCATTAAAATGGCTGATCACTGATATAGCAGAAGTCAGAAGTCAGAAGTCAGAAGTCAGAAGTCAAACTCTTGCGCTTACTTAGGTTTGAGACTTTTGTCATGTCCGCGCCTGCCCTGGCGACTGCTATAGCTGATTTAATATAGCTGATTTAATATAGCTGATTTAATATAGCTGATTGCTTACATCCCATTTCCTACCGGGTGATGCTACAGCAAATCCAATTACTTCTGTAAACCACTAATTCCGGAAACACTGTTGGTTTCTTGAAAAAAACTAAATAGAAGTGATTCTGGTAGGAAAAAATTCTTTGACAATTAATCCAAATCATTCCCTATGGGGAAAGCTCCTGAACGGACGTTATCAAATCATTGAATCTCTAAGTGCTGGGGCATTTGGCAAAACCTATATCGCAGAGGATACCCGACAACAGGGCCATCCCCGCTATGTGATTAAGTATCTTCAGCCCAAAAGCGATGATCCTCAAAAATGGCAATTTCTTAAGCGTCTCTGGCTCAATGAAGCTCAAACCTTGATCAAACTGGGTAGCCATAACCAAATTCCTCGTCTACTTGATTATTTTGAAGATCACCACGGATTTTACTTAGTTCAAAAGTTAATTATCGGAGAAACTCTTAGTACTGAACTGCCGATCAGCCAAAACAGTAATAAACGCTTTAGCGAAAACCAGTGCATTGAACTATTACAAGATGTTTTAGGCATCCTAGAATTTATTCACCGTCAAGGGATAATTCATAGAGACCTCAAACCCAATAACCTAATCAGACGAGGGTCAGACCGTAGGCTAGTTTTGATTGACTTTGGTGCTGCTGAGCTGATTAATTCAAAGCCAATCGAACCCCATCTGACCGAGATCCCATCCTCTGATCGATCCAAGACAATTCGCCCCTTCGCCTACATACCCCCAGAGCAACTTGCTGGTCAATCCCTTCCTAACAGTGACATTTATTCCCTAGGAATGATTGCGATTCACGCCCTCACAGGGATGACCCCAATGCAATTGGCTGACCCTGAGACTGGTGAGATTGATTGGCGAAAACATGTATCGGTTAGCGATCAAATGGCGTTTGTACTCAACCATATGGTGTATTACCACAGCAAACGACGCTATCAGTCAGCCAATGATGCCTTAATCGTACTTAAAACACTCATGTGTACTCAAAGTCCTGAGTTAAAAGTATCTATTGCTAAGTCTGACTTAGAACTGATAACGGAGCACTCACCACTCAGTATCAAGTTTAGTGACAATGACGCTTTTGAATTAAACGTGCTAGATACTCAGTCTGACTCAAGGGTTACCATTGAACACTCAGCACTGACTAGGGAGTCTAGCTCACAACAATTAAAACAGGCAACGCCTAAATCTGACTCAGGACTCAAAACTGAGCAGGAAACACTCAGGAATAAAGACTCAGAACTTAGTAAGAAAGAATCAGAACTTAGTAATAAAGAATCAGAACTTAGTAATAAAGAATCAGAACTTAGTAATAAAGAATCAGAACTTAGTAATAAAGAATCAGAACTTAGCAATAAAGAATCAGAACTTAGCAATAAAAACTCAAAAATTAGTAATAAAGACTCAGTAATTATTACTGATGAGCCGCCATTAGATTGGAAAGTGTATGTCCGTGAATTCGCCCTGTATAGCTGGCCAAAATTGCCACCTTTACTGAAAGGAATCGGAGTGGGAGCAGCAAGCTCCAATGCTATAGCCATTTTAATCGGACTTTATGCTTTACTGAATGCTTCTGCGTCTCGTTCTGAATTTGATATTCTACAAAAGGCAATCAAACACTATCAAGCCGGTGATTTGGAGGAAGCGATCGCACTAGCAGAATCGATTCCTAGCGATAGCCTGATCTATGAACAATCCCTAAATACGATTCAACAGTGGCAGCAACAATGGCAAAGTGCTGAAGCTCTGTTTAAGGCTACAGAGCAAGCCTTTTATCAAGAACGATGGTCAGATGTGCTTGAGGGATACCATAAAATGCCCTCAATTGGCTATTGGCAAAAGAAGATGGAGCCATTAGTCAACAAGGCAAAACCTCGCCTTGAAGCAGAAGCCCAAGGGTTATTAAAGCAAGCCTACAAACAAGCATTAGCCCAAGACTTTAGCAATGCGATCGCACTACTCGAACAAATCCATCCAGAAACCCGCACCGGTGCTAAAGTCCAAGCAAAGCTGAAGGAATATCAGCAAAAGCAACAGATTCGAGCAGAGTACTTGTTACAAGAAGCCTATGAACAAGGAGGACAGGGGAACTTTATTAAAGCGCTAGTGTATTTGTCTCAAATCCCTAAAGAAACCCCCACCTACCAGAAAGCGAGAATCAAGATAGCTGAGTATTCCCGTAAGCAGCATTTAAAGGAAGAAGTGGAACGACAAGCTGCTTTAGCCAGAGCAGTGTTAGAAAAACAAAGGCAATCAGGGGTTAACCAAAAACCGTTGCTCAACGTCAACGTTGAATCAAGCCGTTCCCCACTCAAGCATGGGTTACAGTGGCAAGAAGTCAACCATTAGGATATTATTGTTGACTACTGACTGTTGACTAATGAATTTTGACTACTGACTGGCTCATAGTTAGCTGACTGTTTACTGTTAACTAATAATCGTTAACTGAAAAAGTACTCAAAACTCCCGACACAACAGTGATTTAAAAAAAATTTGCGAAAGTACTTGCCAGACTTTGTACTTTATGATTATAATAAGTAGATGTGATGAGCAATTGTTTGGCAATCCTCAGTAGCTCAGCGGTAGAGCGGTCGGCTGTTAACCGATTGGTCGCAAGTTCGAATCTTGCCTGGGGAGTTTCATTAATAAGTTGAATTAACGCGCTGTTAGCGGAATTCCCCACTCGTCTTACGGTAGGGATGGATAGGGGCACTTATTTGAGTTTTTCTCTTTTAAATTTAGATCAATAATCCCTAATGGCGTGGGCGTACCTTATAATTGATAGCTCTGTTTTCCATAAGGCTGGCCTGTTTCAACTCATTATGCTCTTGATCGGAAAAAGCGATGCAGCCCTACTCCCTACCCCCTACTCCCTACTGCCATTAACCCAGAACGAAAGTACCTCACCCAATTGAGAACTGCTATATAATAGTAATAGGTCTCGAGATAGCTTGTGGAGCTGGGATTACCCGACCAATTAAGCTGCTTTGTTGATGACCGCAAGCTTTCAATTTATTAATACATTCATCAGCTTTTTCGGCTGGAATAGCTGCTAGAATTCCACCAGAGGTTTGAGGGTCAAATAACAACGGGTAGTTAGGTAAATGACTAACGTCTAATCTATTCTTGATGTAGATAGATAATTGTAAATTTTTAGGGTGAATAGAACTAGTTATTCCTGCTTCTACAGTTTCTATTGCTCCTGGTAAAATCGGAATTGCTGCTAACTCTAATTCCACGCCTACGTTTGAGGCTTTAACCATTTACCGGAGATGCCCTAACACTCCAAATCCAGTAATATTAGTACAAGCTGTTGCGCCACATTCACGAAAGACTTGGGCGGCGGTTTGATTGGATAGTAACATCGATTCCACTGCCTGTTCAATCCAGCGACCTTTGGCTTGGTAGCGCATATTAGCAGCAAAGAGAGTTCCCGTCCCAATGGCTTTAGTCAGAATCAGCACTTGACCAGGTTTCATCCCGCTTTTGCGCAGCAGTTGTTCAGGATGAACTAGACCGTTGCAGGATAGACCAAAGGTATCAGTAACTAGAATAAATCCCTGCTCATCTGTGGTTAATCCTGAGGCTTTAATCCAACTCGGAGCCGAAGCTTGAGTCACCCAAAAGACATGATGGCATTCTACAGGGTCATTTCCACAACAAATTAATGGAGTGCAATTCCCACAGTTATTTACTCTCTCCATCCAAACCCTTGCCATGTCGATACTAGCGATTGCTGGTGCTGGTATTGCTGGCATGGTGCTGTCTTTTCCAGCAGCCCATAATTTTCTCCTTCCCGGTGGATTGCTCAATCCCAATCCCAAGGCATTAACTATTGCGTCGGTACAAGGTTGGACAATACTCGTGCTAACTCGGATAGTCCTACTGTTTTGCCGAGCCATTCCCGCACCGATTTGGGCAATAGTAGCCCTGTTTGTCCTGTTTCCTGGAATTTTACCCAGTGCGATCGCACTCGGATTAAACAACCTTGGTATTCTAGGCACATTAATGACAGAAACCAACGAAAACCTGGAAAAACCTCCTTTAGAAGCCTTGAAAGCCCAGGGAACTCCGGGAATGCTGCTATTTCTCTATGGGATACTCCCGATTAACTTGCCCCGTTTCCTAGCTTATATCCTCTATCGCTGGGAAGTCTGCATCCGGGAGACTGTCATGGTTGGTAAGTCGTAGCTGGAGGCTTAGGTCTGTTGCTGACCGAACAATTGAGCAGCTTTGACTATAGCAGTGTAGTAGTCTCTTTTGTTTCGTCATTTTGACCTTTTTAGTCGATTGGGTCAGTGCTGCCGCTAGAGGCTCAAAAACTTAACTAGTAATCCTGAGATTGCTCACAAACTTGAGAAACCATGACTAGGACAAAGTATTTCGACACAACTATACCGAGATCAAAATCCTTGATCTCCCAAATCCTTCGCCGTACTTGAATTAACATGAATGCTTCCCCCACCTGCGTTCTCGTGGTGGGGGTGTCCGTCTTGATTACAAGGGTTTATCCCTCGCGACAGGCGGCATTCCCGCCGAACACCCAGGACTTTTGCTGGAGTGCTCCCCCAAGTCGTTTCCGCTATGGGGCTTTTATTAGGAACTTTTACCTAGAGTCTGACGTATATAAACCGACTACACAGGATTTATAGGTTTGTTTTCCCTGGCGTTGAGAGGTCGTGCCTCTAGGTTGCTCAGAATCTTGTTCTGTCCTTTGCCGTACCGCTCAAGCTAAATTAATTATAACACAATTTGTCGTTCCTTGACCCGGACCTGAACGTTCGCGCAGCGTGGCCGTAGGCCAGGTGGGGGAATGCGTCACAAAATCTGTTCAATTAACGTCACCCCATCACCCCATCACCTGATCACCCCATCACCCCATCTCTGAGTCAACCCACTCTCTAGGGCATGTCGTCAGTTAAGCCAGATGACAGAAGCGGCGAGATGAATGGCTCCCAAAAAATTACGAGCAGTTTTATCAAGCGCGAGTTGCTATTGCCCTGTATTGCTTAAGTTTCTGAAAAAAGTTTTCGATCAGATGACGCCACTTATACATGTGCAAGTCATATGTTCAAAGTTGAGTACGATTGACTTTAGGAGGAATGACAGCTTGGCAGTCAGCTTCTTTTAATCGTTTGAGCACCCGCTCTGTCGCATCGTAAGCCTTGTCTGCAAGCAGTGCACCAATCTCATGTATACCACCCGCGTAACGCATCAGCTCCCTGCAAATCATGTGCTTGACCGGGGGTCAGATGAAACCCTGTGGGATTACCAGCGTGCATCACAGGTGGCATGAATTTTGGTAGATAAACCACCCTTACTGCGTCCAATTGCTTGTGTTTCAGGTTTATCGTCTGGTGTTTTTTTTTGCACCAGCACCCTCGTTGATGAGCGCGTACAATCGTGTTCGTCGAGCGCAGCGTACTCGTTGTCTGCATCTAATGAGAGTGTCTTGAATACACGTTCTATCACACCACTTTCAGACCCTAGGCTATGACGCTTGTGCACAGACCGAAAATCGCCAAACCTCTCCGGCAAATCACAACCCGGAATACCTGCACGGTATCGGTACAGTACGGCTTCAACAAATAGGCGGTTATCTTTGGCATTTCCACCAACAAGCGCCCTCCTGGCCAGGTAGCATATCCTTAATTCGCTCCCACTGATCGAAGACGCAAGGCATACCGACGCATTACTTCCTCCTTAGTTGAGTTTTCCTGACTCCCCTCAGTTCTATAGCTGCACTGACTGGTTGTCAATTCTCTAACTGACGACATGCCCTAGCTATTTTTATTCGCACAAAAGAAACTTTTTGTCGATGATTTACGTCACCTAAGGTTATGACAATTGTCACAACCCCTATTACCACAGGATCACCTACGATCCCAAAAAAAATCAGGATACTGAAGATAGGGGTAACTACTTAATAACGTTACTACTAGATGACGTTGCGACTAGAGGAGTGTAAAATGTTCGAAAAACTTATCTTAGCTATAACCTTCACCTTAGTACTTTATTTATCGTCAGATTTCGGTTTAATCAGCACCGACTCAACATCTTCTGCTTCTCCAGCATCGGACTTTACAGAGGAAGTTGTGAGTCAATTAAAATCAAACTGACATCTAACACTATTCCATTAACCCTTTTTGTCACCTTTTTAGGACTAAATCCGCTTTATTTTTTCAGTGATTTGTGTAATTTGTTGGTAATTTGTTCCCATAAGCTCTTCTGAGTTTTAGTCTGCAAAGACTCATCCTCTGGCATAGGTTCATTCAAATAGCGGTAATGTTTCCAGATATCCCAGTAAGGACAACCAGGCTGAATACGAATACCAGCCCAGTGTAGATATTGTAGGGGTTGATTCAAATTTGGATCAATAAGTCGTACTCCTTGGGTTTGAAATTGTTTACTACCTGCCCAATTTCCTGGAGCTCCCCCTGGTCTACGCACAATATTAAATCGGTGGTGCATCTGCTTCAATATCATATAGTTGATAATCGGCTGATCGGAGGTTTTCTGGGAAAAGTCAAAGTACTCGGGATTAGCCGCACACTCAGCAAAGGTTTCATATAAAGTTTCTTCACTAATCTTATTTTTCTTGGCTCCCCAAAACCCCCCATTAAAGATATCCTTCAGTTCCGCTTCACTAAAAATCTTATCTTCAATAACTTTGGGGGTGAAAACATTGGCAATTCCCCCGACATGCTGGTAATCACAGCAAATAAAATCATAGTCAGCCAGGTAGTCAAGAGTATCCGCTATCTTCTCAAAAACAACGATATCGGTATCGATATAAATAAATTCATCAAAGGTTCCAAACCAGCAAGCCTGTTTCCGGAACTGATTCGGTCTAGCAAAAAATCCCTCCCCGAAAATTTCGTGTAGCTTAGTAGACAGGCGTTCGATAAACGCCAAATCTGGATAAATCTCTACCCCATAAGACTCTTGAAGAATTTGGGCGACGTTTTGATAATTGTCATCATAGGGAATCAAAACAATTGGGGTATCGGTATCGTAGCAGCGGATACTATTTAGTAACGCAATAGACTGCTCAATCACCCGGTCATTAGCAGTGATGTAAATTCCACGATTCATAAAATTTGCCTCAACGACTGAATCCTAACTTCTTGAATACTTTAGTGGTTAAACTAGGAGGCTGGTTGTAAGGTTTAGCTTTAGTAGTAAACCGAGGACGTTTCTCTGGTTGATGATAATATCGATAATGTAAGAAAATATCCCGGTATGGAAAGTCGATATTCTCCCCAGCACACAGTTTATTGAAAACTTTTGACTTGATTCCAATGTAATGAAGATAAGTCAGCCTATTCCCATGATCATAAAGTAGATTATCCAGAACTTCAAAGTGAGGAGATGTTACGGAATTGCCTGTTCTTTGATCTTTAGGCAAACTCAGAGCCAAATTATGGATCGATAACCCAGACCTCATCCTCATGTAGTTGAGTACAGATTGGTTAGGCGCTCGCTTATACAGAACTTCTGCTTCCCCATTAGCTAACTGAGAAACTAACCATTCTCGCTGCTCTTCAGGAAATAATCCCCGCTTAGCCCCATAAAATCCAGAACAGAAAATTTCTGAATTAATCTGGGATTCATCGAATACTTCCAGTAACTTCGGTGAGGCTACGTTAAAAATATGTGCTGGGTCTTTATACTGAAAGTCATAAACCACAAAATCACTCTCATCTAACTGCTTAAAGACGAAATATAAGGAATCCATCACCAGAGTGTCAGCATCGAGATAGATAAATTTTTCAAATGGACTCTCTGGATCAAAGGCACAGTAACGATGATTTTCACCAACCCGATAGAATTTCGTCTTAATGCCTTTTTCCTGCCATTCTTGCAAGGCATCAGGGTGAGTTTTCCAGACATGGTAGGAAAACTCTTCCCAACGGGCAAATAGTTCTGGATTATCCAGCAACGTTACATTATCTCGGGTGGCAATTTCTTGACGGACCTTGTCTAACTGATCATTGTAGGCAATTACACAAACTGGAGTCTCTTTCCCAGCATTAACCTCTATGCTATTGAGCAGTGCTACCAGTTGGTTGTAAACCACATCATTAGCCAATGTATAAATTCCTGTGCTCATCTAGACTTACCCCAGTTTTTCCACTACCTTAGACAAGAAGTTGAGTAAATTCAACTCATGTAAAATAATTTGACGTGCTTCTGCGATCGCATCTAGAGCCTCATGCCACGCATCCGGTGTAGCCGTCACCTCCTGAATGTAAGCTAAGCCCTTTTCATCCTCACTTGGCAGTCTCAAGAAGCTTCCTGGAGGCAATAATTTATCAGCAGCAGAACCACCATAGTAGATGGGTAAGCACCAGGCTAATAAAGCATCCCACAACTTTTCACTCACATACCAATCATTACCAGCATAGTTTTCAATCGCCAGGTTGTAGTAATAAGGAGCCATCGCATTCCACTTATTCCCTACTTTTCCATATCCGTTTACCCAGTCTGGCAAATCCCGTCCATACACGTCAAATTCTAGATTACTGTCCTTCAACAGCCTCAAAAACGCCAAACGCTGACGATGATTAGCCGTGCGAGCAATACCGGAAGTAATCCAACAACAGGAACGAGCTTTTTCAGGTGGTCCCATTTCATGCAATTCACGAAACGAATTGTTGTGGTATGAAATAGCAGGCATATAGTCAGGAATTGGCGCAAAATCATCAGGACCACATACATAGCCACAGTATTCCTGAGCTTGCTTATATTCATTAATTCGGATCTCTTCCCGTTCTGGGAAGGGAGGTTCCCGCACCAAAGAAATAATCCGTTCTTTCGGCACTCCCCGCCAGAGAGTCTTGAGATCTGCGACCTTAGGCTCAGGGGGCTTGTGAGCTAGCCCAAA
Organism: Moorena sp. SIO3I6; assembly: GCF_010672095.1. Lineage (NCBI taxonomy): Bacteria > Bacillati > Cyanobacteriota > Cyanophyceae > Coleofasciculales > Coleofasciculaceae > Moorena > Moorena sp. SIO3I6. The sequence goes on from NZ_JAAHHU010000029.1 coordinate 70,835, forward strand.
AAAATTGCCAAATTTGGGTTTAACTGGTTTGATGTCATAAAATTCGTTAAAGTTGTATAGCAGTAAAAAATCCGGTTGAGGTGCAGTAGCTATCATTTGAATATTTTTCCAAACCCCCAAAGGACGAGGGGTTTGCTTCCATAGCCAATCAACAGGACTGGGTTTCAGTGCCTTATAGCTACTTATCATACCGATAACTTTTTTGTCCATAGTTTTGGACATAGCTTAATTCCCTAACTCATCAATTTGAAGTTGATAATAATTTGATCAGCTTAGTTTAAGCTTAACTTACTTAACTTAATTGTCAACTTACTGCTTCACTTAATTTTAAACACTTTAGCCATTGGGAAATATCCCGACCAATCAAATCTTGAAGCTGGAGGATATCCTCGCGATAGAATTCAATCAATTGCTTCCGCACTGCTGGTGCTAACTTAGGTTTCCCACGATTTAAATATCTAATCTTGTTAACTAGTTTATCCCTTAGGCCAGTAGGAAGCAATGGACTTAGAATTGATTTAACTGGGTGCGGTTGGTTCAAAAATGATTCCAACGCTTTGTTCTTGGGAAGGCGAGGAGCTTGCCTAACTTTTTCAGATATATCTGGGGTAAAGGTATCGTCTATCTCCAAAAAAACAAACATATCTTTCAGCATACCTAGAGGATTATTAGTCAAATCTTCGTATATATAAACCTTTATCTGGCTTTTGTCAAACGCATCCAAATAACGCTTTAGTTGGACATACTAAAGTCCCCGTTGTTTATAGTACCAGAAAGACCACCAGTTATTTTTTATCAGCTCCTCTTCTTGGGCAAGAGCTTCAGCAAAATCCAGTGGTTCGCGCTCTTGCTTGATTAAATGTAAATAGTTGGAATAGGCTCTTTCTGCTGGATCTCGAATAATGGCGATCAGTTTTGCCTTAGGTAATGTAGTACTTTATGCGTTCAACAGATTTCGCAATGTAGAGATAACTTGTAGATGCTTCCCCAATAGCTACTTGATTATTTACTTTTTTAAATAGGTTACGATAGGCGTCAAGATTAGTGACAATGAAATCAGCTTCTTTTTCATCTCCTAACCCACGGAAATCTAAATTTTCCCCTTCAAAAGCAAAAAACCTAGGTTCCTTGGCAGGACTCATGTAGATTTGCGGATGCTGCTTTAGATATCGATAAATTGAAGTAGTTCCAGCCTTAGCTGCACCTAGGATTAAAAAGTTGGGCATTGTCATGAGTCTATCTAGTTAACTGATCCTTGATAAACTTATCTTAGAAGGTTTTTAATAAAGTCCTTAGATTAGACATGAAACGATCAGGTGAAGGAGGCTGACATGGTCATGTGGTCATGTCTTATTCTTTCCTCTTCTTTAGCTGATATCCTCATCATATCATCCCCCGATCTCGAGCTCTCGAGATCTATAAGTATTTTTAGTAAGCATAACCGAAATTGAGATCAGTAAGTGGGTTTATTTATACCCACTTATCAGGAGCTGGTGGGTACTCCTCTGTCAGCCATCAGTGCTCAGCCATCAGTGCTCAGCCGTGAGCCTTGGCCGTTGGCCAAGCTACGCGAATGGCTCACGCTACGCCAAAAGTTTAACATAAACCTCTTTGGGTATAATTTAATTATTGAGAGATTCATGAGAATTGAAAGTCTGGTGAAAAGCCCTTGGCCACGCTACTTGAGGTGCTTTGTGGCACAGGCCACAAGCGCTTTGACTTAACTGAGATTAAACGAATGCTTACCTCTTTGATTCAAAAGCACCTCAAGTAGCACCATCTGTAGCCCATTAGCTAATAGCTAAATGCTTACTTTAACCCTAAATGTAACCGTATTAATCAGATATTATAGGATGCATATATTCTGCTACATTGCTCATAATTTTGGCCATTCTATTTTCCCAAGAGAACTGACTCCCCCACTCAATTTGAGCAGCATAACCATTCACGTTTCTGGGATAGGTTTCTAATACCTGCTGGAGGCAACGAGTCAATTGAGCTGGGTTATCTGGTTGACACCAGCCAGCAATAGCACTGGACGATTTAAATTCCATCAACGGAGGAATTTCCGTTGCCACAATCGGAGTTCCTGAAGCCATATACTCAAAGAGCTTCAGAGGAGACGTAAAGCTAGCCGCCTCACCAGAACAGTGAGGATGAGCCAAAACATCAGCAGCTTGGAGTAAGCTGGGAAGCTGCTGGTGGGGAATATAACCTAAGAAGGTAACATTGTTAGCTTGTTTTTCTTTAGCTAGCTGCTGATAAGACTGTACTTGAGATTCATTGCCACCAGCAAAGACAAATTGAATCTGTGGTAATTCCTTAGCAACATCAACTAATAAGTTTACCCCTTTGAAGCGATAGAGTCCTCCTGAATAGACCACTAACTTTTGGCGGTTATCCACCAAAAGTTTTTTGCGCCATTCAGAGGCTTGTTCTGGTTGTCTTACTAAAAAAGACTGATTGAAGCCACTATGGAGTTTGATAATCTTTTCTGGGGGCATACCCCTACGAATCATATCGTCCCGAATATTATCAGCTACGGTGACTGCGACTTGAAAAAGTGGGTTTTGGACAATGGATTGATCATAGTCACTTTTTTTATAATGTTCCCGCTCATAAATGACTGGTATACCATGCTTGATGGCTGTTTTGACTAAATTCCAATCCAACGTGTGTAAGATTTGAGTATGGGGAAAAATATGAATTGGAAAATAGTAACGACAAACGATTGTGCTGGGGCTAGTCAGTTTGCCTTTGATGTGACCAATGGGCCAAGGCATAGCTAGGGGAGCCACCTTGAGCTGATCCTGAATACTGTAAAACTTGGTCACGTTTTCCGGTGGCTGTTGGAGCCTAAAGGGATAAACCCAGTCTAAGGGATTTAGGGATTTCTCTGGGGGGTGGAGATAGACTAAAACAGTAGAATAACCAAGGTTAGCAGCAGCATTGGCGGAATTGACATCATGAACTAAGTGGGCAGCATTGGGTAATGGTAAAGTACTTCTGGTAAAAAAGATATAGTGTTTATTCATTATTAGTTAAGAAGTGTTAATTGATCAGATAGTCTGTTTGCAATTAATACTTAAGTAGTCTATTTACTGAGATCTCTACCACCATACTGCCCAAATTTTACCAAGCTATCCCCTTATATAGCGCTACGCGCAAGTCAGAAGTTAGAAGTCAGAAGTCAGAAGTAAGCTATGACTAAGTTTGCTGAGTTTAGGAATGTCCTAAGCTTAATGCGTAGTGCTATAACACTCTTACTTTTCATCAAACCATCCCGTCCGGACATCTCTAATTTCCAGCAATAGGGCGATTGCTAGTGTGTAAGCATTCAGCTATCAGCGTGTCGCGTATCAGCTTATGCGCGATGGGTCACAGCGTCGAAGCCTGTGCCACAAAGCTGTTCGCAAATCCCCAGACTTTCAATTCTGATTAATCTCGAACTATTAAATTATCCTGTTTGCGCGATGGGCATGCTACGCGAACGAGGTTTATTTTAAGCTGACGGCACCTCAAGTAGCACCATCTGTAGCGCATATGCTTACGCTAGTGTCTGCTATTGAAGATGGGGCAACGGATTGGTTAACCCATTTAACAGATGGATCGAGAATCGTCAACTACCAATGACCAATTACCCGATCCAATTACCCGATCTCAGATATGATTATGATAAGTAATCAACCGAGTACGGTATCATATCTCACATATTTTGTGATAAAACTAGTTTTGTCTACGGTAGATATTATCAAGTATTTGTATAAAAAATTACAGCAAATAATCAGGGATCAATTAGGTATCAATAGGATAGAAGCTTATTTTTAATAAAAATCACCTAGTCTTGGAGTGCCAATTTGTGCGGAATATTAAAATATGTAAACACTATTGCTAAGTATTGTTAAATTAATTCCCAAAAAAATAAGACTTAAATACAATAGTTAAGGAAAGATTAACGATTGCTGCCTCCAGATTAATCAGTTGAGTGGTTATATCTAACTAGTACAAGACAGCACAAATAAAGTAAAGCTACCATTCAAAACCAACGAAAAGCTTACATCATCAGCTTGCGGTGCGACCCGTGGCGAATTTAATTCGCCTACGGAAAGCGCACCGGGATCTGAATTTTGAATAATTCATTTTGAATTTACCAAAGCGGTACTAGTAGATGGTTGAACCAGGGTCGGTGCTTGTTAGAGGCAGTCATTTTTTAATAACTGACTGAATAAAACAAGGTTTAACATGCAGATAACACAGAACGTTTACTGTCCTAATTGTGGCAGTAGTGCTCAAAAGATTTATTGTCAAAACACTCACCTAACCCAGACTCAATGCCCCGTCTGTGATTATTTAATGATTAGCTGCTCTCGCACTGGCAGGGTGGTTGAGGCTTATGCCCCTGGCATCTATGCTCCTAGTGCTTAAGCAATGAGGGGGTGAGGGGGCGAACTCATAAGGGTAGGTTTTTAACAGAAGGGTAAGTAAAACGTCCCTTCTTGATGCAGTCGCTCATGGGGGTTTCCCCCAAGACCGCGCTGCATCGCTTATATTTTGTTCGCCTCCATCCTACCTAAGCAACCTTTAAAACATGACCGAAAACATTACTTCTAAGTACTCCTAGATGCTCTAAGTTGTCCACAAGCGGCGTCTTTGTCAAGACCACGGGAATGGCGTACACTGACAGCAATGTGTTGCTGCTTAAGAGCTTCAACAAAGGCTTGAATCCTGCGGTAACTAGGGCGCTGGTAATCTACCTCACTAATGGGGTTATAGGGAATCAAATTGACATGACTCTGAAACCCCCTCAGGTTCTTAGCCAACTCAACAGCATGTTTTTGAGAGTCATTCAGTCCACCCAAAAGGATATATTCAAACGTCACTCGGCGACTTGTTAAGTTTACATAGTCTCGACATTCATCTAATAGTGCTTTGAGAGGATAGTGCTTGGCACTAGGAATCAGTTGCTCCCGTAGCTGCTGATTTGAGGCATGTAGACTGACGGCAAGGGTGACTTGTAGTTGATGCTGAGCGAGTTGGCGGATACGACCGGGAATACCAACTGTTGAGATAGTAAGCGATCGCGCTCCAATCCCCAGGTCCTGATTAAGAGACTTGACTGCACCTACCACAGCTTCGGTATTCAGCAAGGGTTCTCCCATACCCATAAACACCACATTGCTGACTCGTTGTTGAAAATCTTCTCTTACTGTTAAAACCTGATCGACAATTTCATGGCGAGCCAGATTGCGAGTGAATCCGCCTTTACCAGTAGCACAGAAGTCACAAGCCATGGGACAACCGACCTGGGAAGACACACAAACGGTCAGACGCTTTGGTGTGGGAATACCCACAGTTTCAATAATTTGACCATCTGATAACTGGAGCAGGTATTTTACCGTACCATCCTTTGCTTCTAAGCGGTAGTGTAACGTTGACCGACCAATGGGGACATCGGCGAGGGTGTTACGCCACTGTTTAGGAAAGACAGAAATTTGAGAAAGCGATCGCACTCCTTTTTGATAAATCCATCCGTGTAACTGACGTCCTCGATAAGCTGGTTGTCCCTGTTGTTGTATCCAGCTGGTTAACTCTACTATAGAAGCTCCTAACAATGGCGGAATTGAGTTTACCAGTGGTGAGACTGACTCCCTGACATTAGTCATGGTTTGGACGTTTGAACCATTGCTACTGAGGTCTGGTTGAGGGATAGAAACATCTGGGCACATAAGGGCTTTAGGGGAAATAGGATATCAGGATCTGATCAGAGCAAATAATTCTATAGCGTTTCTAGGATTTATGAGGTACGCTTTTAAACCTAAAAGTCCCCCTTGATAAGGGGGACCAACGGGGGATCCCTTTGTACCTCATGGCATAGAGAATTGCTATAACAGGAATTATCGTTAAGTTAAACTACCATGGCGATCGCTACTTCTTATTTAGACAGCGATCCTCCTGTTAAATCCTCAGTACATAATTTTAGTCATTTGTCTAAAAAAATTAGATGGTTTTGCCCTGGACAAACCTCCTAATTATAGGCTATTTCAGACCCGGTACAAAGTTTAACTAATTTTTCAGGGCAATTATCTTCTGGAATCCGATGGTAGTGATGCACTAGTAAAATTTTAAAGTGCGCAGGATAATTAGTATGATCGTTGAATTCCTGTGGAGGTTTTCATGACTCAGACGATGGTTTTACCAGGCACTTACATTGAGGTGCGTGATCAGGGGTTAATTAGTCCTGGCGGGGTAGTTACAGGCAACATTGGAATTGTTGGCACAGCGGAAAAAGGACTTGTAGACCAGGTGCAATTGCTCGGTAGCTTGTCTGAAGCTAAGGAAATTTTTGGGAAAAGTGACGAGTGGCAAGACGGGACTAAAAATGAACTTACATTAATTCCAGGGTAATCGCATTGAATTTGGTATAAATTGTACTTGACAAAAGAAATAAAGAGGATAATCAAACTCGGCCTTGGCAACAATCGAAGCAGTTTTGGAGGATCTTATCAAGTTATCATCAGAGAAAT
>NZ_JAAHHU010000290.1:0-5860 GCF_010672095.1 Moorena sp. SIO3I6
TCTGAGATGGTGTCCCCTCAGCTATGATCAACCCTTTGTCAATAATTGCCACTTGGTCAGCTAATGCATCTATTTCTTCGAGGTAGTGGCTGGTGATTAGTAATGTTGTTCCTGAGTCCCGCAGCTTTTGTAACAGTTCCCATACCACGAATCTGCTCTCAATGTCAAGACCTACTGTGGGTTCGTCTAGTACTAAAACATCAGGTTGGTGGAGTAAGCCAGCAGCTAAGTCCAGCCGCCGACGCAGACCACCGGAGTAAATGCCAGTTTTTTTATGGGCATACTCCTTGAGCTGCAAAATGTCAAGGAGTTTATTGATGCGTTTTTTGGCAACTGGTTTGGGAATATGATAGAGGTCGGCTTGCAATTGAAGTAGTTCTTGACCAGTGAGTACCTTATCTAGGGCAACTTCTTGTGCCACATAGCCTATGCGGCGGCGTGCTGCCCTAGGATTGTTCAGTACTGAAATGCCAGATACCTCAATTTTTCCAGCGTCGGGTGCCGTGAGCGTGCATAGGCAACGAATGGTGGTGGTTTTCCCGGCACCATTAGGACCGAGTAAGCCAAAAATTTGACCCGGTTCAACTTGTAAGGAGATGTCTTTGACGGCGTGGACATCTCCATAGCGTTTTTGGAGGTTCTGGATTAATACAGCAGCAGCCATAAGCTTTCCCTATGCCGGTCACGACTACACAAATCTCAACACTTGCTATTGTAGCCGGTTGCGCTGGTTAGGGGTAGAATCTATTGTTTTTGGGCAAAACTTCTGAGGAGTGATGGGATATATAGCCCATCTCCTGGATGCGATTGACCTTGGCCTTTAGGCCAAGGTCAATCGCATACCCTCAAGCTACACTGAATCTACACTCAAGCTATGGCGTAGCTGTCTTAAGTTGTCACGGATTAGTCATCACTAACCTTTTCACAGAGGCAAAAGCACCAGCCTAACTCACTAGCGGCAATTGCCTCCTGGGTTTTCTTAAAGGCAGCGCTCAAATCTGGATAGCCCTCCCGAGCTAGCTCGGACACCAATTCGTAACTCTTTTTCAGGTGTTGGCTCAAGTCCTTTATCTGCAAAACGTTAAATCCGATCTGAGTGAGTTTTTCTGCATAGACTTCGGGGCTAAATGTCGGCTCAAACAGCAGTCGGTTGTAAACGTACTTGCGGGCTGCCTCACTAACTTCCTCAATTGGTGTTACCAAGTCATCAAACAGGAAGATGCCTCCTACCCCTAGGACACGGTGAACCTCCGCCAGAGCTTTATCAAGCTCGTGGATGTGGTAAAGAGCGCCTTGACTCCAGGCATGGGTAAAGGAGCCATCTGGGAAAGGTAGGTTAGTGGCTGATTCCTTTTGGAAGCTCACCCGCAAAGAGGGGAAATTACTAGCCTTAGCTCGAGCATTCTCGATATAACTGCTACTGATATCGATTCCTACTACCTCACATCCCGTTTGCTGAGCCAGCCAAACGGCAGCGTTGCCATTTCCACAAGCAACTTCTAGTACCCGGGAGTCTGCAGTAATACCGCTCTGTTCCAGCATATATTCATCCCAGCGCTTGCAGGCTGGCACAAAGTCCTCAGGCCGAGCCTCGGCTAAGTTTTCGAAGTAACCCCAGTGAAGACTGCCTTCTGGATCCCAGAAACTGCGAAAACGTTTGTCTCGTTCGCGATCATCAAACAATGCCTCGGTCTGAGCTTCAGTAAATTGAATTTTTTGCATAGTTAATTCCAGTTAATTCCAGGCTGTTGTTGGTTTATGAGACTGATCAAAATTTAGACTATAGCTATCCTATTTGAATTGTTAAACTTGCTCTTTAATCAGGATATACCAGTTCTGGCTTAAGCAAGTTATTAATAAAAATTTTAGTTTTTATTAATAACTTGACTATTGCTATAGTCACCCTAAATAGTATATAGTTTTCTAGGTTACGGTGTTCGTAAAGTAAAGTTAAGCAAATGGAATCGCTTCGCGTTTTGTACACCACACAGAATTGTCTCACCTACTTGAAAATCCTAACAATAGGCAGGTTTAGCATATGAACATTTTTACCAAGCTTGAGTCAGAAGTCCGAAGCTACTGTCGATTGTTTCCAACAGTCTTTACCAAGGCAGTGGGAGATACCTTGATAGATGAGAGTGGGCGTACTTATATAGATTTCTTGGCAGGTGCTGGTGCCCTCAACTACGGACATAATAACCCCAAGCTCAAAAAGCGTCTCCTGGAATACATTGAGTCAGATGCTATCACCCACAGCCTCGATATGTTCACCTCTGCTAAGCAGCAGTTTCTAGAACGTTTCGAGGAAGTAATCTTAATACCGCGAGGACTAAACTATAAAGTTATGTTTACCGGTCCTACGGGAACCAATTCTGCCGAGGCTGCTTTGAAGCTAGCCCGTAAAGTGACTGGTCGAAAAACAGTCATTTGTTTTACCAAAGGCTACCACGGTCATACTTTAGGTGCCCTAGCTGTTACACCTAATCCTACCTATCAAAAGGCTGCGGGCATTCCCCTCGGTAATGTCTTAACGGTTCCGTTCGAGGATAAAAATGGCACCAAAGACGACAGTCTTGATTACTTAGAAAAATTGGTTGATGACCTGAGCCTAAATCAGGAAAAACCCGCAGCAGTTATCCTAGAAACCGTTCAATCTGAGGGCGGGATTAATGTTGCTAGTGTTCCTTGGCTTCAACGCCTTGCCCAGATCACTCAAGAGCGAGAGATTTTGCTAATTGTTGATGACATCAAAGTCGGGTGTGGCAGAACTGGCCCTTTCTTTAGCTTTGAGCGGGCAGGGTTAAAACCCGATCTAGTTTGTCTGGCTAAATCTTTAAGCGCCTATGGAAACCCGATGGCTGTGGTGCTGATTCGACCTGATTTAGACTGTTTGAAACCAGGGGAACACACTGGTACTTTCCGAGGCAATAATCTAGCCTTTGTGACTGCCACAGCTGCTCTCGACGAGTACTGGGAGACAGATACTTTTGCCCAGGAAATCGCGGACAAAGGTGAGGTAATGAAGAAGCGACTCAAAGACATGATCGCTCGTTATCCAGAAGTCGGCGGCGAACATCGAGGACTTGGTTTGATTCAAGGAATCGCCTGCCAACAAAAGGGGCTGGCTAAAAAAGTTAGTAATGAAGCTTTCAAGCGGGGTTTAATCTTTGAACCCATGGGAGTGAACAAAGAAGTGATTAATCTTCAGTCTACATTAACGATTGATCCCGAAACTTTGACCCAAGGGCTAGATATTTTGGAGGAAAGCATTGGAGCTGCGCTCTCAAACTGAGTTTGTCAAACCGGCGACTTCTAAAATTTCTGCCAACACTTTGCCATGATATTCCCAGGGTAAAGTCTCAATTGTGAGAGCTTGCAATCCGGTATCTCCATCTATCGCTGCTCCCTCATTAACCAGAGTTGTCAAAATCTGTTTATCGGTCTCTAAGGTTAATCCCTCAGTTAACTTAGATTTTAAGTCCGGTCGGAGTAAAGCAAGAGCAGTGAGTAACCCCATTGCTCCCCAATTTGATACACCGCAAACGATCGGGTGATGGCAAGGAATATAACAGGCGATTCGTTCTCCATGCTTGATGTTTTTGGCAATTAGCTCTTGAGAGAGTGTTCCCATACCAAGTTCATTGCCCAAATCACCAATGCCGATGGAGATGATTTCACTGAGGGTAAATAGGAAATGTAAAGGAGCAGTATGAACAGTGATATCATCCCCATTTATATTTCGGACAGTACCATCGTAACTCGGGCCTGCTCTTTCAATGGAGATAACATGGGAAACTGGTGGTTCGGCAATTTTCCATAAATTCACAATAGAAGAAACGGAGGGATCTTCTGCACTCCCTGCATCGACAGGAACTACATCAAAAGGAATTTGAGCAGGTATTCCTGCTGCCCGAGCAGCAACCTTGACAGCATTAAGGCATAAAGGATCGGTAACCAGACGGACAGGGATTCCAACTCTAAGTAATCCCGCTGCTAGGTGAGCGCAACCGATGGGGCCATCATTTTCCGCTGCCGGAGGAGTGCCGTGGGGAATAAAAAAGCCTGTAATAATAGCCACATGGGGGGATGGATGTTCGGCAATCGAACGAGCTGCACCAAGCAGCCCCCCCTTGGCAGCCTCCACAAGGGGCTCTATACCATTACCTATATCCCGTCCACAGATGTTTTCAATTTTTTCTATCCGGGTTTTGACTTCTGGAGAATTTCCAAATGCAGCAGTCATAAGCAATTAAACCGATGCTCCTAAATCAACTAATTTTTTAGAAACTGTCTCCTGGATGACTTGGTTGACACTATTTTCGAGGATGTCTAGCCCTTTCTCTAATACTTCTTCGGAAATTGTTAAAGGCGGCAGACATCGAATCACCTGCCCCTGTGCGCCAGCTGTTTCCATGATTAGCCCATTAGCAAAGGCTGTTCGGATGATTTTATTAGCGAGGTTGCCATCTTTGCAGTCTAAGCCCTGAATCATGCCCCTGCCTCTAACGGAAAAACCGGCCTCCCAGTTATTTTTTGCGATCTGCTCCAATCGGAGCTGCATTATAGTTCCTTTCTGTTTAACGGAGGCTGACAAACTGTCGTCTTGCCAATAAATTTCCAAAGCTGCTTTGGCGGTAACAAAGGCTAGGTTAGGTCCTCTGAAGGTGCCGCTATGTTGACCTGGTTTCCACTGGTCTAATTCTGGTTTGATCAGCACCAATGAGAAAGGAAGACCGAATCCACTCAAGGATTTGGAGATAGTAACAATGTCAGGGTAAATACCTACTTCTTCAAAGCTGAAAAAGGAACCAGTCCGTCCGCATCCCACTTGGATGTCGTCTACAACTAAAAGCACATCATGTTTACGACAGACTGTTTCAAGCGATCGCAACCACTCAAAGCTGGCTACATTGACCCCACCTGCTCCCTGAATTGTTTCTACAATCACTGCTGCTGGAAGCGCTACTCCACTACCTCTGTCGGAAAGGACTTTGTCTAGGTACTCTGTAGTATCAATATCCGAACCCAAGTACCCATCATAAGGTATAAAAGTTACGCCTGCGGTGGTGATTCCTGCAGCGTCTCGCTGGGAAATGTTGGCAGTTGTTGCTAAGGAACCTAGGGTTACCCCATGGTAGCCATTGGAAAAGGCAATGACCGTTTCCCGTCCCGTTATGTTGCGGGTCAGTTTTAGAGCTGCCTCCACAGCATTGGTTCCTGTTGGTCCAGGAAACTGAACTTTGTAATTTAATTGCCTGGGTTTGAGGATTATGGCTTCAAAAGCTTCGAGAAACTCCTCTTTCGCTACGGTTGCTAAATCGAGACTATGGACAATACCGTCTGAATCGAGATAACCCAGCAGTCGTTCTTTGAGTTGTGGGTTGTTATGTCCGTAATTGAGCGTACCCACTCCACTGAGAAAGTCAATGTACTTAATACCTTCTTTATCTTCTAGAACAGCTCCTTGTGCTTTCTTAAACACCGTGGGAAATAAACGGCAGTAGCTTCGCACATTGGATTCCAATTGATTGAAGATTCTCATGAGATTATCCTCATTAGTGTTATACGTGATGTTTTCCGCAAGCTACCTGAAAGTTTGGCTACTTATAGTACTACCCATTAAGGTGTTTGACATTGATAAAAGCTGAAAAGCTAATGCACGTCAACTTTTGCCTATTGCCCGCCCCCCTTCTTAAGGCAGGGCTGTTTCATTCTCGCAAAAAATAGATGGGGAGATGGGGAGATGGGGAGATGGGGAGATGGGGAGAATTTTGGACTAATACTCGGGATTTTGGGCAAATTTATCGTTCCCTTACACCAAGGCCGTTAACAAATTGTTAGTGATTTGAGTTGATTGAAG
>NZ_JAAHHU010000291.1:0-5803 GCF_010672095.1 Moorena sp. SIO3I6
GGCAATTACCTCGTAAAGAGTCAGATAAGCCTAAGTTTTTCAAGTTAAAGCTTAAGGGTTGCCTGGGAGAAAGGGTCGTTGGTCATTTTTGGGATTTACATGCACAGCTGCAAGCCAATACCCTGGTGATCCAGGAAGGAAATGATATTGGGTTTCTCAACAAAAAAGGACCAAAGAGAAAACCATTTAATAAAAATAAAAAACGTTTTGGTGCTAAAAAGAGTTACCCGAAGCCACGCCCTGCTCGTAAAAAGGATGGCGCGGCTACAGCCACAGCACCCAAACCCCAAAGACCAAGACCGAAACCGATCAAGCGTATTGACCACGGTAGTAAGGGTGATTCCTCTGGGAATTCTGCTTGATGGGAAGTGGAAAATTGCTCGAAGCGTGAGCTACCACGCTTTACTTTGAAGAAGATGGGGGGATGGGGGAATGGGGACGGACATGGAATATCCCCTACTCCCCTACTCCAGAAGCTACCTGTTCCCCTGGCATACTCAGAGCAACCCCCAGGAGTTTATTCAATTTTAATTTAATTGATTTTTTTGTTGGCGGGATGGTAAGATTAACAGTCAACAGTTAACAGTCAACAGTTAACAGTCAACAATAATTGACAGTTTATTATTAAATTTTTTTCAATCAAGGGTGTCTTAATTTAAAGTTTTAATTAAGGGATATACTTGACTAGATAATAATGAATAATTAAGTTCATAGTCACGGATGAATTCGGGGAATAAAGATTAGTACATGCTTGTTACAAAGTTCCGAAGTTCCGAAGTTACCTTTAAATTAATTTGATTTCCTAAGGCTTATGCTCATTGCTATAACTATAAATTAGTTTGATAAAGGATACGCTAACTAATAGCGTTATTGAATCATTTTGGCTAGTATATGGCGAGATAAATTCCATGGATAGGTAAATTTATCAAAATGTTTGATGGATGTCCATGAGCTACCTAACTAAGGTAGTCTTTTTTGGTGAGAGCGATCGCTACGGCGGTTTGCATAACTATCAGGTACACAGGATTGTTTTCCCACTTCCGACTTCCGACTTCCGACTTCCGACTTCCGACTTCCCACTTCTGACTTCCCTGTTCCCTGATCCGAAGTTCCCTGTTCCCTAAAATCCAGAAATTTGTACCTAACTGAATTGCAAACCGCTGTATCTATGACTATATTTCTAACCCTGAGCGTTGTCGTACTAGCTTTAATCAGTTTCATTAGGGAATGGATGCCAGTGGATATCACTGCGATCGCAGTGATGGTATTACTTATGCTTCTAAAGCTAGTCACCCCAGAACAGGGAATCTCCGGTTTTGGCAACCCTGCCACGATCACTGTGATGGCTATGTTTATCCTCAGTGCTGGGATTGCCCGAACTGGGGCGCTTCAAATCGTGAATGACCTACTGCTGAAGTGGGGAGGCAAGGAGTCAACCCAGCAAATATTTACCATGGGAATAATTGCTGGGCCCATAACGGGCTTCATTAACAATACAGCTGTGGTGGCTGTACTACTTCCTATTGTAGAAGATTGGTGCCGCAAGCAAAGTATTTCCCCTTCTAGGCTTTTGATGCCCTTATCCTTTGTCACTATCTTAGGGGGCATGATCACTACCATTGGCACCTCCACTAATGTCTTGGCCAGTGGGTTGTCTAAACAGTTGGGCTATGGTGATTTCAGCTTGTTTCAATTCACCCGATTGGGGCTAATTACATTCACCATAGGATTGGCATATTTGGCTCTAGTGGCACCCCGACTTTTGCCCAACCGTAAAGTAGCTAGCAATGGTATTGTCACTCAGGACTATAATCTCAAAGAGTATGTCAGTGAAATTGTGATTACACCAGATTCCAGCCTAGTGGGGCAAACCCTACGTGCCAGTGAAATCCAGCGGAAGTTTGATTTGGACGTTTTGGAACTGATTCGCAATGGTAGCCGTTTTCCCCAACCGCTGGCAGATAAGGTATTGCGACCAGGGGATATTTTGATTGTGAGGTCTGGTCGGGAGTGTCTGCTGAGAGTCAAAGATGAACGAGGGATAGACATCTTAGCTGATGTCCAATTTGGACAGCAACCCTTGGAAACCGGTCTTACCTCTGGGGAGGAGGGGATTGCTGAGGTGTTGATCCTGGCTAACTCTAATTTAATTGGCTCAACCTTAAAGGATATGCGGTTTCGGCAACGCTATAACGGTACGGTTTTGGCAATTCGACGGGGACAGGAACTGGTCAGAGAAAGACTTGGAAGAGTTTGCTTGCACTTTGGTGATGTGCTGTTGGTACAAGGTCCGAGGCAAAGTTTGTTGGGATTGCAAACCAGTCGAGATTTGTTAGTGATTGGACAGCGAGATTTAGAAACCCTACGGCGAGACAAAGCAGTAATTGCGATCGCAATTAGTGTAGGGGTAGTCTTAGCAGCTGCCTTTAATGTGCTACCGATTATGGTGAGTGCCTTGTTGGGAGTAGTGTTGATGGTGATCACTGGTTGTCTCAAGCCTGGGGAACTGTACGGAACAGTACGCTGGGATATTATTTTCCTGCTGGCTGGGTTAATTCCTTTGGGAATAGCCATGAAGGAGTCAGGCACAACCGAATGGTTAGCGGAAAATCTAGTGGCACTAGGGGGTAATCTGCCTGGTTATTGGTTGTTAACACTGTTCTATGTGGTTACTGTCCTGATCACAGAGGTGCTGTCTAATAATGCTTCGGTGGTGTTACTTTTGCCGATTGCTGTGGAGGTAGCTAAGAGTTTGAGTCTCAATCCTCTGGCATTTATGTTTACGGTGATGTTTGCCGCATCTAATAGTTTTATGACTCCGATTGGGTATCAGACCAATACCATGGTTTATGGGCCAGGGGGTTACAGGTTTTTGGATTTTGCTAGGGTGGGTGCCCCATTAAGTTTGTTGATGGCGTTGATTATTCCGCCACTGGTGATTGCCCTGTATGGGTTGTCTTGAGTTTTACCGCTATAAATAAGCTACTCTTTATTCCCTCCTCATTCGCGCTTTGCATCAAGACACGGTTTGTTTTTTCACTGAATTATATCCAATTTAAAGGTGCAACAGCTGTTTTATTACAATTAGTGGTTATCCCGAAATATTTTGGCAATAAAATATTCTATAAGCTTCGATATTTACAAGCTTTTATGTGTGAAAATATTAGCTATGTACATTGGTTTGATAAGATGGTGTTATCGTGAAGCTATCTGGTGTGTTATTGGTGTAGTGTATCTAATTTTAGGTACATAACTCTCGGAATTCAAAATTTATGGTTTAGTAGTGGTAGGAAAAGCGACAATTTTTACAAAAGTAATGGTAAGCATACTAGCAATATGCTCTGGTTTATTACCGATTAAAAGTTGTGCCGCTAATTCCCATCATCAGTTAGGAGTAGGAGTCTGTTTAGTTTATCAAAAACTGACTAGACCTTCTCAAGCTCACTTAGTAACGTCTACACCAAAACTGTTTGTCTTTTTAGACAGTCAGGCGGGTCACCAACCAACTTAATTATAACATGAATCGTCGTGATTTGTCGTCTCGCTATCCATCCCCACCCGTCCCAGGTATGGGGAATTCCGCGAGCTTCGTTAAAATTTAGTTGCCCATGGCGTTAGTAAATAATTTGCCTTTTTTAAAAAAATTCTCAGATTTCCCTTGACTCTCACGTAACGTCAGGCTCTAAGGTGAACTTATCAACCGCATTTCTCTGGTAAATAAGGATCAGAGCTAAAGATGTTTAAACTCATGAAGATTGGTGAGTTAGCCAAACAAACTGGAATCTCTATTCGGACGTTGCACTATTACGACGAAATTGGTTTGCTCTCACCCTCCCATCGAACTGAGGTAGGATATCGGCTCTATAGTGACCAGGATATCATCCGATTGCAGCAAATTGTATCCCTGCGACAGCTTGGCTTTTCTCTAAGGGAAATTAGTGAATGTTTATCAAATCCTGAATTTTCCCTTCAGCAAACCATCGACTTGCATCGAGCCAAAGTAAAAGAGCAGATGAGCTTATCACGCCAATTACTCAAACGCTTAGAGGTAATCTCTACAGAGCTACAAACAAAGCAATCGGTTGCGGTTGAAAACCTGATTCAAGTAATGGAGACAATTTCTATGTCCAAACAACAATATCTGACACCAGAACAGCAAGAAATTCTGAAATCAAGATTTAGCGAACGAGAGGCGGAATGGCTAGAGCTCCTGAGTCAAGTACGTAATGAGATGAGCAAAGGGACGAATTTTGATAGCTATTCTGTGAAAAATCTATTTAGTCGCTGGGAGCAAAGTATGAATACTTTAGTCCATGACGACGAACAAATATACGAGTCACTGATGAGGATGTATCAGCAGGAGGAAGTAGAAACGGCAAATTGGGGTGCGATCGATTTTGCTACATTTGAATACATTCTTAAAGCAGTTTCCTTTCTTTGGCTTGCTGACTACATGAAGATGAATAATTTGAATTTCGTTATTCCCAAGAAAAGCTTGACTCCCGAAGCGCTCCGCGTCTTTCATTTAGGAGAGGATGCCGTTCGCCAGTTAAACCTTTACTACTTGGGTACAGAAGGTATTCTTTTGGGATTTTTGGTAGAAGACGTTGGTGTGGCTTCGCAGGTTCTAATGGCTGCGGGGGTAACTTTTGAAGCGGTACAGCACCAGGTTAAGCAAATGCTTGGTGAGTATCCCCCATTGCGTTCAGAAAGCATCATTCCCGAAAAAAATCTTATTAATCGCAGAGTTCAAAGAGTTGTGGATCTGGCCCTTGAGGAGGCCAACCAGTCAGGTCAGACGCAGATAAATTCAGGACACTTACTACTAGGCATCTTGAAAGAAACTGAGGAAACCGAAGACGCTATAGAGAAAGCAAGAGTTCAAGGCGTTGAAAAACCAATAGAATTTATCGGATTAGCAGCCAAAATACTCAGAGAAGCATTCGGAATAGATTTGCTGCAGCTTGAGCAACAGCTAAGGTTAGCCATGTTGCAATAGCCAGTTGTTACACAGGGTAATCGCATCTTGATCGAGTTCTCAAATTACTCTAACTTGACCATTAATTTGACTGTACACTGCAGGTTATGACATGCACAAAGCTGATGTATTTAGTGTTCAAGTCCCGCAAAGTGCTTTGGATCTGTGGCTTGAGCTATATGAGGAAGTCCATGACCTGATCAAACTTGTCCTCAAACTTGCCTTGACCTGAGCCAACCCCTCACTCAGCCGCACTGGCTGCCAGAATTTTGATTACAAAGTCATTGTCCATCCCGGCCTTGTAACGCTTCATCTTCAGACTGAGTCGGGACGGTTCGCGATCCACGTAAATTGACACTTAAACGGCGCAACAGCCCCAGGTTTTGGGCAGCATAACCCTGACGAATCCGACTCGCATCTTCGTTGAAGGTGACATCGAGCACCCAATGCAGACTATTTTCAATAGTCCAATGGGAGCGAATGACCTGGTTATGGCGCTGAGCATCCGCTTCCAGACTACTAATGTAAAAGCGAACTTCCTTGGTAGTTTTGTTCCATAACTCTCGCGTAGTCTTAACCATCACTACGGTGGTTAAGCCCACCCACTGGCGTTGCCGATGCAGGGCGCGGTAATTGACTCACTGGCACCGCCCAAACCTGACGAGTATCCCTGCGGTGATGCCCAATGCCCGATACTGTGATGGTGAGTGAACTCAATCCCCTGCCAGTTCTGAGCTTGAGCTTGCTTAAACCAATCCTTTACTGACTGGCTGAGCTGACCTTGGTTGCCTTTGAGAGCCAAAACATAGTCTCCTTCGGCCTTCT
>NZ_JAAHHU010000292.1:0-5776 GCF_010672095.1 Moorena sp. SIO3I6
GGCAGTGGATAAGACCAATTGAAAAGCTGACAATCGCTTTGCTAGCCACTGCCCACCCTACCTCAACGTTTGCCTCTTGCCTTGCCCTAATATTCCCAAAACATTTTTACTGACATGATTGCTCAAGCATTTGATGAGTTTTACCCCTCCCATCCAGTTCTGAGTGTAGTCTCTGGAGTAGACTCAGAATCAGAGTTAGCTTGGATACAAGCAAAAGAGTCTGCTGATCAAGTTGTCTTCAAAAATACAGGCAAACATCTCAGTGACATTGAAACCACAGTACTTCAGGGTTCTTGGGAAGGGAAAACCTATGATCAGATCGCCAATAGGTATGGCTACAGTGCTGAGTATCTTAACAAAGATATCGGCAACAAATTATGGAATAAGCTCTCAAAAGCATTAGGAGAAAGGGTTACCAAAAAGAGTTTCAAACAAGCACTGAGAAGAGCATGGAAAAAGTGTCAAGGTACATCAGTGGGCACCAATGGAGAGCAGCCACCATCTGAGCCGCTAACAAAGCTACCATTTCCGTCGGGTTGGGTGGCGCTGGATTCACCTCTTTATGTGGAGCGAGACAGCATCGAATCTCTCGGTTACGATACCGTTATTATGCCTGGTTCCCTGATTCGGATTAAAGCACCGAAGCTAATGGGAAAAACCTCCTTAATGATGAGGATTCTAGCTCATGCTCAATCCCAGGATTTTCAAACGGTGTATTTAGATTTGAGCAGTGTAGACCGAGCCATTTTAACGGATTTAGATAAATTCCTACGCTGGCTCTGTTTGAAAGTTGGTCGGCAATTAAAGTTAGACAATCAGTTAAATGATTATTGGGATACAGAGATTTTGGGGAGTAACGATAACTGCACAGTCTATTTTGAAGAGTATTTACTGGCAGAAATAGATTCTCCCCTGGTCTTAGCATTGGATGAAGTCGATCGAGTTTTCCCCTACCCCGAAGTAATAGAAGACTTTTTAGGGATGCTGCGCAGCTGGCATGAGAAAGCCAAGATTTCAGATATCTGGAAGCAACTGCGGCTGGTAATCGCACATTCTACAGAAGTTTATATTCCCTTAGACTTAAATCAATCTCCCTTTAACGCCGGGATTCCAGTGGAGTTGCGAGAGTTTGACCAACAGCAGGTAAAAAATTTGGCTCATCTCCATGGACTAAATTGGGAGAATGCCCAGATAGAGAAATTAATGACAATGGTATCTGGTCATCCCTATCTGGTACGGTTGGCGATGTATGAAATTGGCTCTGGCAAGGTAACATTCCAGCAGTTGTGGCAAGATGCACCAACAGAAGCAGGTATTTATAGCAACCATTTGCGGCGACATTTAGAAACACTGCAACAATTACCAGAGTTGCTTCAGGCCCTCAAGAAAGTTGTCACCTCATCTGAGCCAGTGGAACTAAATCCGATCGAGATTTACAAACTACACAGTATGGGCTTGGTAGAGCGACAGGGTAACTATGTTCTCGCTGCAATTTGTATCGGGAATATTTCTACCAAGTTTTAGCTTTTAGGTAAGCATCTGCGCTACGCGCACGCTGCGCGAACAGCTGTCAGCTATCAGCTAATGAAACAGCAATCATGAATGCCAGATATTTTTGGTAATAGCAATCCTAATGTGCTACCTGGCACAAACAACAGCGACAGAATCTTTGGTTTGGGTGATGATGATCAACTGCGTGGTGGAGGTGGATACGATCGGCTATTTGGCGATCGCAATGCTCCAGAAGAGCAGCCTATAATTATTATCCCCGGAAATGACACCCTTTGGGGAGGTGGCGGCACTGACGAACTGTTTGGCGATGCTGGTGATGACTTACTAGATGGTGGCATAGGTAATGATACTCCCTTGAGGGTGGCATAGGTAATGATACTCTCTTTGGGGGTGATGGCAATGATACTCTCTTTGGCGCTAATCCCTTGGCAATAACACCCGGTTTGAACGAAATTGACTCGTTAATTGGTGGTTCTGGAGGAGATCTATTTGTGCTTGGTGATGCTAATCAAGCTTACTATGACGATCTAGGCGAGAGTGATTTTGCTATCATCACAGATTTGAATCTCTTTGAGGATAGGATTCAACTCCACGGAAATTCTGCTGGCTATGAATTGCAAGAAGAAACCGTCACCCTTGATTCTGGGGATGTGGTTCAGGGACTAGGAATTTACGCTATCGAGGAAAGTTCCGGTTCAAATGATTTGATTGGTTTGATAGAAAACTCCCCCATAGGTCTCGATTTGAACGATTCTGTATTTGAATTCGTTTAGTTTTTATTGAACCAAACTTGATAGAGTGCGATCTGAACTTGACTCAGATCGCCTCTTGAACCACAACAGAAGTAAATGTTGCGTAGGTTGCGTAAGGGAAGGGCTCGCACTCATTTTCCGCTTCTTTGGCAGTGTTAGGACAGCCCGCCCGAGGAAGGAAACGGGCAAGATGCCCGTTCCACGCCTGATGCCCGTTCCACGCAAGATGCCCGTTCCACACCTGATGCCCGTTCCACGCCTGATGCCCGTTCCACGCCTGATGCCCATGCCACCCACTGGGTCAAACAACTTTAATGAGATGCACCCCTGCCCACCGACATTAAATTACCTAGAAAATAGTTTTTCTTTGTCTATATTTTTAATAAAATTAATCGTAGGGTGGCCAGTGCTTTAGACCGATAAAATCAGCTTGTAATCGGTGTCAGATGCACCCCACACTTCCCGCGCCCCCGCCCCACACTCCCCGCGCCCCCGCCCCACACTCTCTACAGTTACCTTCTTTTTTACAAATATGAGATGCACCATGGCGATCTGCATTCAGAGGCTGGTGTCACACATTGGCTGTTTGTGCATCTAAAGTTTATGGAGGGAAAGAAAATGACAAATTGAAAACTTATGGAAACTAACTACCACGTAAACCTTTTTGGCAGCTCCGACCAACAGCTCGCCAAGCTGGTCACAGAGTACTGTCGCCTAGTGACCCAACCTGAGTTGTCATCACAAGATGCTCAAAGCATCACAGAGATCCTAAGCTATAGCCGGTACGACCAAGAACTAAACTATTGGCTGTGCCAAGCAGATCAGTTAATTGACTACCAACTCAGCACCGGGGCAATACCTGATTACGACTTGGTGGTGAGTTCCCTTTCCATCAAGAACCTTGCTTATAATCTTACGCGGGTTCCCTCCCATCAAGTGACGTTTGAAACTTTTAAGGAACTAGTAACCCAAACCAAACTGAAGCACAGATTTCTCGACCAATATATCAGCTTTGATGAACAACACTTCTCGCGCAAAGCCATTTTTAAAACCACAGCCCTGACCATTTATATGATTGGCTGGAGACCGGGGCAAGGTACCACTGCCCACCACCACGGTCAGTCCCTAGATGCAATCCTCGTCTACAAAGGAGAAATGACCCATCGCTTCCCTAACCAAGACGAGGGCCTAGAGCCTGACAAAATGCCCTCCAGACCTGGCGAGCTGTTTGGGGAGAATCAACTGGTTTGCATTGACCGCAAGCAATATCACCTAATGGCTAATAATTCCTCCAAAGATCTGGTCACCCTGCACTTTAGATTTGGTACGCCACCAGACAATATGAATTGGCAAACCAATATCAGTGAGTGCAAGCCAGCAGCTATTTGGAGCAATTCAAACGAGGACATGGAAGAGATCTGTCGCTTAATGATTGCTTAGGGTCTAGACAACCCAAACAAATAGGGTGCATCTCACTGTCTTGATGCAGTCGCTGATGGGGGAAACCCCCGTGAGGCCACTGCATCGCCCTCGTTATAGATTTACAACTTTGAGATGCATCCAATCAACACTATGTAATACTGAGGTAAATGCATGAGTCCTCTACCACCAAAAAACTGGGGATTAACGCCCTTAGATCCTCTACAAGTCCAGTATCTCAAAGGGTACTATGACAAGCTCTTGTCGGGGTGCAAATTGCGGCATCGGTGTGACTCGGACGACATCCTCAGCCAGGTATCGGAGAAGGCAGCGGAAGTCGAGCGCTTAGAACGCCCGATTAAAAACCCCGAGGCGTGGGCGAAGAAAGTTGGGGAGCGCATTATTTTGCAAAAGAAAAGGAGGGAACTATCGGAAAAAAAGTTAATCCAGAATCTCGGGCACATGATGCAAAGCCAAATTTTTGGTAGCCCAAGGGACGACCTTGACTGTGATGGCACACTAGGACAGATCCTAGCTTTAGCCCTCAAGGAACTTAAGCAAACCAAGCCGGACTTTCACCAACTACTGGTCATGCGATTCTTTCGTGAGCTGAGCTGGGAGCAGATATCGTCAGAGTTGGAACCAGACACTGCCATTACCAAAACAACTATTAACAAGGTGCGTCAGAGGGGAAGTCGCGCTTTGAAAAAACTGAGGGAAATTTTCTTTCTTAACCTTAAGAAGTGATAATTTTCTGGATGTAGCGACCCGAAATAACGCAATTTTTGGGGGCACATTAAAGGAAAATATAGCAGTTATCAAGTTCTCAATTGCTTGATGTACTTCGTCCTGGGTTAATGGGAATAGGGTTAAGAGTGTAGGGTTAAGAGTGTGGGGAGTGCGTAACCCGGGCGCGGGTAAGGGGTGGAGTGAGACTAATAGTGTGTACCTCATGAGTCTTAGAATTGCTATAAGTACGTCAAAGCTTATCTGTTAGGACTGACGCAAATCCCTCAATTTAATGCTACCTGTAGGGTGGGCAAGGTTTTGCCCACCCTACCCATGGAGTCTGTGCGTAAGTCCTGTCTGTGTAACTCAAACGTTTTGTCACATAATCAGGATCTACGCATCTAACTATTAGAAGCGAAAAAAGTGCATTAAGTTTCCTTTTTTCGGTTTGCAAGTGATTTGATTTTTATTAAGGGTGCATAGTCAACAGTGCAAAGTCAACAATAACCTGACATAAAACCATGTTTTACTGGAATATTTCCAGTTTATACGGGCGTCATAATTCGTTTTAACTGCTATTTTTTGATACCAAATATAATCAACTTACAACCGTTTAAGCTGGCAAGATGGTTTATGTTGTGGGGCTCCAAAACCTAACTTACATAGTTGAGCCATTGTCTTAAATATTTTCAGTAAACTAC
The DNA here is from genome assembly GCF_010672095.1 of Moorena sp. SIO3I6. Classification (NCBI taxonomy): domain Bacteria; kingdom Bacillati; phylum Cyanobacteriota; class Cyanophyceae; order Coleofasciculales; family Coleofasciculaceae; genus Moorena; species Moorena sp. SIO3I6. Next base: position 5,114 of record NZ_JAAHHU010000292.1, read on the forward strand.
TGTCAAGCTTTGGTTAGCTTTGCGAGATATTCTCTTTATTATAGTCTGGACTTGAGGGTTATAATCATGAAATGCGATCAGATGTATTGTCCCTGGATTCAGGATTCTCAAAACGCAGATCATTACGTCTGTCTAAAGTGCAATCGTGAACGCTATATCAACGAAAGTCGTCCTGGATCAGTGATCTTTGTTTGCGTAGCAATAGCTTTCATAGTTATTGCTCTCCTCAGCAATGATGGCGAGATTCAACATCCAGAAAATCAACACCGAGCAACTCGAATAGAGATGGGTCGAAAAAATCAAGTCCCATACCGGGACTTGTCGCCGACGGCTAACCTCTAGGGCGTGTTTTCAAAGTTTTCCGCAAGATTATGATCCCCCCCAGCCCCCCTTAAAAAAGGGGGGAGCCATACTCAAAGTCCCCCTTTTTTAAGGGCAGGGCTGTTTCAAAGAAAAATAAGTTAACGAGAAAAGGAGATAGGGGGATAGGGGGATAGGGGGATAGGGAAATAGCTCAAAATTTTCCGAAAAATCCCCAAATTTAGTCATTAAAATCTGACTAATTAGCCGGCTTCAATCAACTCAAATGACTAACAATTCGTGATTCGGCTTTTGAGTATGGTTAGATAAATTTGGCCAAAATCACGACTATTCGCGCTCCTT
>NZ_JAAHHU010000293.1:0-5721 GCF_010672095.1 Moorena sp. SIO3I6
TTTTTTTTTTTTTTTTTTTTTTAACTCTGCAACGTCTTTTTTAGTCCTTCTCATAATTATTGAATAAATTTACTGTTAAATCCTATCACATTAAATATATCTAACTTAGACTAAGTATAGGACAGGCAATACTTTGAAAGGTATTGTTGTTCATTTTATTTTGTCTTGTGATTAAGATTAGCCTTGTTTCATTTAGGGTAGCTACTGTATTCTGCGACAAAAGCTGTGGATAGATAAAAATGCTCGAAAGACTATGATGATCGCATTTGCGGATGGTTTCTATAACAGCGTTTTGATGACTGTCTTGAGGCACTGCAATTCCCGCCATAATTTCCACGCCATGTTCTTTAGATACAGTTTTTAGTGCGAGTATATAATCCAGATTAAAACTTTCAAACAGAACATTATTTTGCAGATTATGATATTTAATCAGCTTTACTAATGCGTTAACCAGAGCCTCTCGATATCCAGTTATCTTATCAGACCAATCTTTAATATCAAAGTTGAATGCAACCTGACCATTAACCTGTTTGCAAAGGTCTTCAATCTTGAGAACATTTTTCCCAAGCCTCAGACAAAGCTCTTCATAATTGAACTCAAAAACATTGGCAACTGGTTGATCAAGACTTTTAACAGGTCCCCATAATGATACTAATTCATGGTCTTTAGTTAACTGAACATCTACTTCGATCATATCAAAACCTTCATTGATAGCTTTCTGTGCTGTCTCTAGGGATTCTATGCGATGGGCAATTTTAAATCCATCAAACTGCTTTAAGTTGAGACGTCGCAACAGGCTTGTTGTTTCGGGAAAAGGTTTGTAGCACCAATTGGATGTCTCTCTTAAGGTTTTGGCAAACCTTTGAGCCATAAGTTTTTGTTGTAGCTGTGGGATTTCTTCAGGAATATCGAAGAACATAATGGCATCTCCTCCAGGAGATTCTATGCTGCCACACCCACTCACATGCAAAGGCTCTGGTTCATTTTCAGGAGCTAGTAAATACTTAGCAAAGGTCATAAAACCGTGACTCCGTGGGGCAAGAAGCCAGATGTAATTTCTGTCTTCGCAATACATGAATTTTGTATTATATGAGATACCTTCGCTCATTAGCTTATAGGTTGCTTTCCATACTTGCTTCGCCACTTCAGTCCTATCTTGACCTTTAATTATTATTGTACGGGCTGCCCAGTTAGCAAGTTCCCCATTTATGACACCATTGATGTGGCTCTTGTTAACTATTTCAATTCTGTTCTCTAAAAGATTTTGCCAAACAGGAGTTTTAACTCGATAGAACTGACCATGTGAATGTTTAACACTGGCACCAGAGAAACTTGTAAAAGAACCTTCATAGTTTTTTCCCAGTGCATAGGAAGCTGTTAGAAGATCATCTATATATGATTCAGTGAGTATTTGAGGTTCTTCTTTTCCTCCAGCCATGATCATATGATCTTCCCCATAAGGGTCAATATTGATAAAAAAGGAGTAAATTTTATTTGACGGTAGTTGGAGCTTACAAATTAACTCGTCAATATTTGCGTAACAAAAAGGGCATCTTCTATTTTTTGGGGAAAGATGAGGGATTTCTAACTCATTAACCTTTTCTGGAAGTGCTTCTTCAAGAAGCATTAGGGTATCAAACTCACCCTTTCTTTCTGGCACAAAACTAAACTTGTACCAGAGATTTTCATGAAGAACACTTAGCTGATGGTCTGGCGAGTATTTGTAATTTATCACTTTATGGTTACGGTTTTCGATAATTTTGACTGAGTCACGGACTGTCTTTTCTATTGTTGCTTGGTCAAAACCATCTTTCAATACGAGATAGTTGGCTCTAGATTTTAAAATAGTATCTATTAACTGTTCGTTAGCGTCTTTTTTGAGTTCTTCAAGAGCTGATATCGCATTACTACAGTCTTCGAGACCATCAAGTTCAAATTTATGCTTGATGAATGCCAAAGTCGTGGGAAAATCCTCCACTTCAACCCCTCTAAGATTCCGTCTTTTCTTATTGTTACCGTTTTCTACTATGTCGGCTATGCGCATAATAGCCAACAGATTTTTTAATTCAGATTTGGCAAGGCTAGACTCGTTAATACAGTGAAGAACACGCTCATGAGATTCAAAGAGCCAAGGCTGTTCGTTACATCTGATCAGTACTTCTACTTCTGGAGTAACGATGATATTTCTTTTGTTTAATAGATCAACTGAATATTGAGGGTGATACCACCAGGTTTTTAATAGCTCCCTTTCTCTAGAGGATAAAGGTTCACCTTTCAGTAACTCGAACTCTTCTAAGTACAAAGGTAATGGATCTCTAAATTCTTCTGCCGTAATTTCTTTTCTAAGTCCTGCTGCGATCCGTTTTTTGGCATGCTCGATACATAATTTAGGATTAAAGCTCGGTTTAGCACCTAACTTCGATTTGTCTGTTTTTACAAATTCTAGTCGCAATAGAAACTTTTGTTCTTCCTGATACTTATGTTTCAAGGCCCCGCCGATGTCATGAGCCCAGGAAGCCCTTTTTAAGATTTCGATTTGCCCATCAGGAAGATCCATTTTCCTAGCGATCGCCTCGGCTATGATGGCATGTCTCTGGGAATGCTCAACTATATCAATAGGATCATTCTGAAAAATCTCATTTTCAGAATGATCTAGTATTGATCTCCCTTGATCAATTGGTTCTGGCCAATCTTTTCCTGCTTTCTGAGACTTTTTTTTTGGCTGTGACACTTCTTCTAATACCAAGTCAAGCTTTTCAAATGCCATTTGTAAGTCCTCTACTTCCGATATCAGTGGGGCTTGAAGCATAATACTATCGCCCATATCCTTATATCTTGATGCAGCTATAATTACACCGTGATCAAACATTTTTTCTGCAATTAAATTGGCGAGTTTACAGTTTTGTTCATGATCTCCAACAACAATATCAACTGCGGCTTTAGTTCCTATAGAGCGTATCTCGCCTAATATTGTATATTTCTTCTGTAAATTTACAAGTTCTTCGTAGATATAACGGTTTAAGATATTTGCTTTATGAGCTTCCTTTTTAAGTTCGGCGAGGAATACTTTTCCTGCTGTGAAACTAATGGGACTATGAGCAAAAGTAAAGGAATGCTGTCCTGGCTTAAAGGAGAACTTCTCTTTATATAGCAGTCCTGCTAGGGGAAAACCGCCACCAATGGATTTCCCGAAGGTTATGATGTCTGGTTCTACCTCATAAAGATCACTCATGAACATCTCTTTCACACAGCCAAAGGCGGTTTGTATTTCATCAACAATCATCACGACATTGTTCTGGTCGCAAAGCTCCCGAATACCTTGGACTAATGACTTACTCAAAATCTTAAACCCGCAGTTGCCTTGTACTAGCTCCAAAATGATCGCCGCAGGCTGTTCTTTGATCATTTTTACTTCAATATCAGCTAGATCTTTTTTTACTTCCACACCATGATTAAAATAGGGTTGATATTGTTCGGCTGTACCTTTCCAGCTAACCCCCATTGTCGCAAAGCTTCTGCCATGAAAACCATCTTCTAAGTAGAGGATTTTATGCCGATCGTCACAATTGTTTATAGCTAGTTTCATCGCCCCTTCATTAACTAAGCTGCCATGAAGACAAAAATTGACTTTGGTTAAAGATTGCGGCGAAAGCTCGATCAGCAATTGAGCCAGCTCAACTTTGTCTTGTGTTGAGAAGGCTGTTCTTAAATGAGTTACTTTGTCGAGTTGATTTTTGACTGCATCAATAATTCGTGGATTGTTGTGACCAAGTGGCAAAGACCAAGTTTGTGAAAATAGGTCGAAATATTTTCTCCCTTCACTATCCCATAAGTAAGGGCCAAAAGCTTTTTCTATATTGACTGCGGTGGCGCCTATTGTGCTACCTTCATTTTTAAATATCATGGTTTCCTATTATTCAATCCACTAATAAGTTTAAGTTATTCAATCCACTAATAAGTTTAAGAAAAGGTTAAAATCCTAAATTTTATTTTAAAGCTCCTTTCCCAAAAATTGCAAGATACATTCCCCATAATACAATTAAACAACCTAAATAATTAGTCCAACTTGTAATTTCTGAAAATATAAATTTCAAAAATTGCAAGATACATTCCCCATAATACAATTAAACAACCTAAATAATTAGTCCAACTTGTAATTTCTGAAAATATAAATTTCGCTTCTATATGACTAAAAAGGGGAATAACTAACATTGATAAAGCTACAAAACTCGAAGACAATTTTTTCAGACTATAAACAGCTAATCCTTGAACTATAACTTGACTCAATAAAGCAATAGCAATTACTAAAAGCCATTCTTGACAAGAATTGGGTAAAACATGATCACTCCCAGATAGCCAGAGAATAGGAACTAACATAATTGTTCCTACAGCACAACGCCATAGTAAAATAATTGTAGTGTTAGTAGTAGCACGAACTTGTTCAACCAATAACCAATAGGTAGCATAAAAAAAAGTTGAAATTAAAGCTAAAGCATCACCATATAGTTGTATTGTTGATTGGGAAAAATCGGACAAAGCAATGATAATAGCCCCTGCGACTGCTATTACTACACCAATAATAAATCGTCGATCAAACACTTGACTAAAGAAAATTGATCCTCCCAGTATTGTAAAGATTGGAAGTGTACAATCGATCACAGCAACGTTGGTTACGCTTGTAAAACTTAATGACCAAACACCAAACATCATATATAAAGTTGCGGCAATTCCCCCTCCCACTAAGAATGCAATAATTTTTGGTGTATAGTTATTTTTAGGAGAATTATCATTATCTTGGCGGAACTGTCGATTAAATAAAATTAACCCTGTTTCAATAGCGGTAAACCAAATTAAACCAATAGCCTCACGCCAAAAAACCGTTTCATTTGGACCAATCCAATTTCCTCCTAGTTTAAGCAAAATAAGTCCTACTGATGAGATTAATCTTGCAGTCACTAAAGCGATTATGGCTATAATAGTTGCTTTATTGAGAAAGGGTTTTAAACGTTCTGATGTCCTTAATATCTGTGTTAATGAATTCATAAGATCATTTAAAAATGTTTTATTTTTTTCCAACGTATCATACTATAGCAACGGCCAAGGCGGTTAGGACACAAGGGCAGGCATACCGTTGGTTAGCACTAATTGTACCGTTTAATACAATATTACTTGAATTACATTCTTAACAAACCCCAATGATGTGTTTTTCCCGATCACCAGCTAGCAGATTAGGCATAATTTGCTTCATCTTCCTAAATGCTAATGTATCGAACTTGGCACTAGAATTAACAGTCATAACTCGTCCTTTTATTCAGCTATAGGTGCAGTAACCAACACCAACGGAAACTGATGGTGTGGGCTTCCTACCTCATAAACAATTGCCTTTGCAGAAATAGATTCCGGCTAGGGTCTGACATCCTCTCTACAGGCTTACCCTTCGACTGTCGCTTAGGGTAACACCGAGGGTAGTAAGGTTTTACGCCACAACAGTGACGTTTTTATAACTTAAAACGGACAATATCACATTATCGTATTTTTAACAATTGTTTAACTAAAGTTTAAAAGGACGGGATCATGTCACTTATGCAGAACATTTGTACTAAATCTGGGTAATGGGTAATAGGTAATAGGCATTGGTGACAAGTTAAACAAAAATGCCGTTTGTCAAGTCTTGATTAATAAATATTTATAAAACCTTGGCCTATTGGCCACCAGTGCGCG
>NZ_JAAHHU010000294.1:0-5720 GCF_010672095.1 Moorena sp. SIO3I6
TGAGATTATTAAACCTGAGTTGAATCAAGAGTTGCGAACTCAAATTATGTCGGAGTTGTTTGAGGAGTGGTTGGAGTCGAAGATGATGATGGAACAGGTAACAGTGACGTTTGATAAGGAAAAGGTGACGGTTTAATAAGGTTGAAAGTTGAAAGTTGAAGGTTGGGGGTTATTTGGTTAACTAGAGAGTTTCTAAAGGATTTGTGAAGGCAAGACTAACTGAAAGTCTTATTTACAGCCGTTTTCAGATGGATTGACCTCACTAGCTAGAGCTGCAAGCCCCCTAAATCCCCCAATTCTGGGGGACTTTAACTTAATTTCCCCGCCCGGTACGCTTACAGTCGTCGAATTAAATTCCCAAAGGAATCCTCGACAGCTTATAACGAGTTAGTCCATAATGACTAATTGTTGGTTTAGGAGTGTTGGTTTAGGAAATAAATTTAAAATTTTCCTGGGTGCTTTTTATCACTTAATTAAATAAATTAGTAATACAGTTACTAACAGCAAATTAAATACTATCTAGCTATTTAATTTGAGGAGTGGGCTTCGATGGTCTTGTTGATCTCAGTCTCTCCCCATACCACTTTTCTCACGTTTTAATTTCAATGAGAGGAAAGTGATTAACGGGGAGATTTTGTGTCTATGGTTTTAGGGACTCCCGATTTCCTACTCCCTACTCTCTACTTCCTTAATCCTATATTATGACACAAATAATACCTCAAAAAAGAAGATGTGAACGTAATCGGAAACGTTCTAAACGAAGAGCTATTTTTTGTCCCATTCATCGCTGCCACCTGGATAGCGTTAGTCAAAAATATCGATTGTTTGCTGATCGAGCAGGACAACTGATGGAGCGTGGTGTTAAACAAAAATATGCCTTGATGCTGATAGCGAGTAAAACTACAGTAGCCATCGAAGGAGAGTGGCTAGAGGCTTTTTGGTGTAGTGAGTGCCAGGAAACCCAGTGGTATCACGTTGTCAAAACAAGCGATCGCACTTATCAGGTATCGTTGGCTCCTGATGTGTTATGGCAACAGGTAACAGGAGTTGTAGATCCTCAAGGAAATCCCTCAGTGGGAGAATTTACCCGTCGCCAGTCTAGAAGGATTGGTTTTCACGGGGTTAAGGATTTTGGGGCAATTTAGTTTTTTATAGGGAGTAGGGAGTAGGGAGTAGGGAGTAGGGAGTAGGGAGTAGGGAGTAGGGAGTAGGGAGTAGGGGGAAGAACATTGAATTTGCCTCATAACTATGAGAAACGCTATATATGCCGTTTTTTCTTCCCACACTCCCCCATCTCCCCATCTCCCCATCTCCCCATCTCCCCATCTCCCCATCTCCCCATTTCCCGCTTCTGACGACTCCCTAAAACCAAAAAATTTCTAACTCACCCAAGTAAAAATTGCTATATGATTTTAGGAATTATTCCTGCAAGGGGTGGATCAAAATCAATCCCACTTAAAAATATTGTGTCTGTTGCGGGGAAGCCACTGATTGCATATACGATTGAGGCTGCTACCTTAGCTAATTCAATTGACCGCCTGATCGTCTCAACCGACTCAGTTGAGATTGCTAATGTTGCTCGAACCTATGGGGCAGAGGTTCCTTTCCTTCGCCCTTCAGAGCTTGCACAGGATGATACTCCCGGCATGGATCCAATCTTACATGCACTTCAATGGTTAGGTGCTCATGAAGCTGATCAACCTGATTACGTTCTGGTTTTGCAGCCAACCTCTCCACTGCGTACTGCTGAGGATATAGATGGGATTGTTCGGTTAGCTTTAGAACAAAAGGCTGAAACCGCTGTTAGTGTTTGCCCCGTGCATCATCATCCGTTTTGGACTAAGGGGATTGATCCAGTTGGTAAGCTGGTTAACCTATTCACTTCTAGTGAAACTTATAGCAGGCGGCAGGATTTGCCCCCAGCCTACGCTTTGAATGGTGCTCTTTACTTTGCCCAGTGTCAGGTGTTAATAGAAAAAGCAACATTCTATACAGAGCAAACCTATGCCTATGTTATGCCTACTGAACGTTCCCTAGATATTGATACGCCTTGGGATTTATATTTGGCAGAGTTGATTTTGAAAGATATAGCGCTCGGAGCAAGGAATAGGGAAAAAGTGGGTGTTGGTGGGTAGTGTGGATGTTGGTAGGTAGTTTAGAAAGTCAGATCAGCAACTGGCTCCCGTTGACTACGCTGCATCCCGACTCCCGATTCCCGATTCCCGATTCCCGATTCCCGATTCCCCACTCCCGACTCCCGACTCCCGACTCCCTAGAACCAAGTACCTCACCCAATTGAGAACTGCTACAGGAAAGACTGTGAAAAAGCTATTAGTGACAGGAGCTGATGGTTTCATCGGCTCCCACCTGACCGAAGCACTAGTGCGTCAAGATTATGATGTACGTGCTTTTGTCTTATATAACTCCTTCAACTCCTGGGGCTGGCTCGATCGCTGTGCCAAAGACGTGCGTGGTCAGTTTGAAGTCTTTGCGGGTGATATTCGCGACCCCAATGGGGTCAGGACAGCCATGAAAAACTGTGATGGGGTTCTGCATCTAGCAGCACTGATTGCCATTCCCTATTCCTACCACTCCCCGGATACCTATGTTGATACCAACGTTAAAGGGACGCTGAATGTGCTTCAGGCCGCGCGGGATCTTGGAGTCAGTAAGGTAGTCCATACGTCTACCAGTGAGGTATATGGTACAGCTCAGTTTGTGCCGATTACAGAAGACCATCCCTTGCAAGGTCAGTCACCTTATTCGGCCAGTAAGATTGGAGCCGACCAGATTGCCCTGTCGTTCTACCGCTCCTTTGATACGCCGGTGAGTGTGATCCGACCCTTCAATACCTATGGTCCGAGGCAGTCTGCTCGGGCCGTTATCCCAACTATTATTACCCAGATTGCTAATGGTAAACGCCAGATCAAGCTGGGGGCAGTGCATCCTACCCGTGACTTTAATTACGTGGCTGACACAGTGGCAGGGTTTATAGCAATACTGCAGTCGGATCTGGCTGTGGGTGAGGTGATTAACATTGGCAGTAACTTTGAGGTGTCGATTGGCGATACGGCCCGAACCATTGCGGATGTGATGGGGGTTGAGATCGACGTGATCACCGATGAACAGCGTCTGCGTCCAGGCAAAAGTGAGGTAGAACGGCTCTGGGCTTCCAATCAGAAAGCTCAAAATTTGTTGGGATGGGCACCCAAGTATGGAGGCCTTAAAGGATTTCGTCAAGGGCTAGCTGAGACAGCAGCGTGGTTTCGTGAACCGTCTAATCTAGCTGCATATAAGGCAGATACTTACAATCTATAGCGTTTCGTGTAGGAGATGTAAACCTAAGAGGTCTTTTTTTGTCAAATAAAACTCCAGATCTCTTTCCCCTCTTGCCTTTTGCCTTTTGCCTTTTGCCTTTTTCGGCAATTCGTGTGTTTACAACCCAGATACAAACGCGCTTATGAGTGCTTCTATTGTCAACTCCATTATCAAAGCCATCCAAGCGGTAGTTGGCCATGACCCCGTCCCATTACATGAACCGAGGTTTAATGGATGTGAGTGGGACTACCTAAAAGAATGCCTGGATTCGACCTTTGTCTCTTCCGTGGGTCAATTTGTAGACCGCTTTGAAAGGGAGCTAGCCGCTTACACCGGTGCTAACCATGCTGTGGCGGTAGTCAACGGCACGGCAGCACTCCATGTGGCCTTACGCCTGGCAGGGGTGCAGGCTAACGATGAGGTCTTAATTCCAGCCTTAACCTTTATCGCCACGGCTAATGCAGTGGCCTACTGTGGAGCCATTCCCCACCTAGTGGATAGCGAAGCCCATACCCTGGGGGCGGATCCCCTGGCCTTGCGGGACTACCTCAAAACCATTGCTGAAATCTCTGATGGTCACTGCATCAATCGTCTAACTAACAGGGTGATTCGGGTGCTGCTTCCTATGCATACCTTTGGCCATCCGGTAGATCTCGATGGGCTGCTGGGGGTGGCTCAGGACTTTCACCTCACCCTGATTGAAGATGCGGCTGAGTCTTTGGGGAGTTGGTATCATGGCCAACATACAGGCACTTTTGGGCAGATGGGTACCCTCAGCTTTAATGGTAATAAGACCATTACCACAGGTGGCGGTGGTGCCATTCTGACCAATGATTCAGAGTTGGCCAGGCAGGCCAAGCACCTGACCACGACTGCTAAGGTGCCCCACCGCTGGGAATATGTGCATGATCAGATCGGCTATAACTACCGAATGCCCAATCTTAATGCGGCTCTCGGGTGTGCCCAGCTTGAGCAGCTTCCTGGCTTTTTGATGGCGAAACGGTGTTTGTTTGAGCAGTATCAGGCTGCCTTTATGGATGTGCCTGGTGTAGAGATTATCACGGAGCCGGAGGGTTGTCGAAGTAATTATTGGTTACAGACGCTGATGTTAGAACAATCTATTGCTAGTCAGCGAGATGAGATTTTGACAGCCACCAACGAAGCTGGGCTGATGACCCGCCCGGTTTGGAGGTTGATGCATCGGCTGAGGCCCTATCAGGATTGTCCGAGAATGAACCTTCCTGTGGCCGAAGGGTTGGAGAGAAGACTGATTAATCTACCGAGTAGTGCAGGATTAATCTCAGGGAAAGTCACACCCATTGATCAGGAGCTATCGTGACCATAGAGCCAATTATCTTAGTCGGTGCTGGTGGCCATGCTAGAGCTTGCATCGATGTGATCGAGCAACAGGCACACTTTACTATTGTAGGTCTGTTGGGAAGGTCCCATGAGGTCGGGACGTCTGTTTTAGGGTATCCAGTATTGGGAACGGATGCGGATTTGCCTGAGCTTCGTCACAAAAGCCCCAATGCTCTAGTGACCCTGGGCCAAATTAAGACACCGAACCATCGTATTCGACTATTTGAGTTGTTGGTGCAAATGGGATTCTGCTTGCCGACGATTTTCTCTCCACAGGCCTATGTTTCCCGTCACAGCAGGGTGGGCGAAGGCACGATTGTGATGCATGGGGCATTAGTCAATGCTGGAGCCTCGGTTGGGCGTAACTGCATCCTCAACACCCGCGCCGTAGTCGAACATGACGTGGTCATCGAAGATCATTGTCATGTGTCCACAAAAGTGATTATTAACGGTGGCACACAAGTTGGAGCAGGTACCTTTATTGGCAGCAACAGTAGTCTGCGAGAACTAATTCGAGTGGGTCAAAAATGTCTAATTGGAATGGGCCAGCGGGTGTTAAGGGATGTTGAAGATGGCAGCCGAGTAATGAATAAGTAAGCTTTATAAGTAACCTTTATGAGGACTTTAATTATTGCTGAAGCTGGTGTCAATCATAACGGGAATATGGCAACTGCCAGGAAATTAATCGACGTTGCGGCAGATGCTGGGGCTGACTTAGTCAAGTTTCAAACCTTTAAGGCTGATTGCCTGGTTACCACCCAAGCCAAGAAAGCTGAGTATCAGAATCACACCACAGATTGCAACGAATCTCAGCATACCATGATTCGCAGGCTGGAGTTAACTCGGGAAATGCATCAAGAGTTAATTGCCCACTGCCAGGTGCGTGGTATCGGCTTTTTCTCAACTGGCTTTGATCTCGAGAGTATTGATCTGTTAGTAGAACTGGGGCTAGACCGTTTCAAGATTCCTTCAGGGGAAATTACCAATTTGCCCTACTTACGGCATATTGGGCATTACGGTAAGCCCATTATTATGTCTACAGG
>NZ_JAAHHU010000295.1:0-5717 GCF_010672095.1 Moorena sp. SIO3I6
CTCAGGTCCAGAAAATGAGCCGTGAGCAAGCTCAGGAATTCCTAATCAAACTCTATGAGCAAATGATGATGCGTGAAACAATGTACAAAGAAGTCCTAAAACACGAGTGGGGATTATAGCTAAAGCCCTAGTCTGATTGTTATTCGCCTTAATTGAGTCGCGACCTCCTTCTCTTGCTCAATTCCTTAGGTAGGAAAGGAGCTGGGGATGCTGGGGCGTAAACTCGAATTATATTAAGATTTAATTAAAATTAAAATTGATTGATTCAACTTATTGTTAACTATTATCAGGCTAAGTATTATAACCGCAGGCTTGCTTAAAGGAAATAGGATTGGCAATAACCCAATTCACTCTAGGCAAGTCAGGATGAATAGTTGATAAAATTGTATAAATTAATGCAAAACTATCGAAAGTAATTGTAAAGTGTTCTAGTCTCAAAGAAACTCTAAGCAAAAGCCATCCTCCCTGCATATGTTTCAGCATTGCCTAATCTGCACCGATTTCTCTGACGGTTTATATCGGCTAGTAGAGTTTGTCCCCAGTTTAGCGGCTGGTGGGATCAAGAAAATCATCTTCTGCCACTTTGTTCCGCTTTGGGAAGAGGGAGAAATACCTCGCATTGATGAAGAAGGAATAGAACAAGCTCGCCGCCGCTTTGAAAACGGTTTGACCAATATACCTGAAGGGGTAGAGGTTCACATCGAAGTGACCTCAGGTCGTCCTAGTGACAGTATTCCTAAAATCGCCAAACGTTACCATGCTGATGTCATCCTGATTGGCACGCCAGTGCGCAGCTTATTACAAGAAAAGCTTTTCGGTAGCACTACAGCAACCTTGAGCAAGGAATGTAGTACACCATTGCTAATGCTGCGACCACAACTGATTTCAGCTTACACCTGCGAAGAACTCGATCTACGCTGCCAACATCTATTCCGGTATTTGCTAATTCCCTATGACGGCACTACAGCGTCTCAATCTGTCGTGGAAAGGGTCAAAGAGTATGCTAAACAAGCACCAGATGACTCACTAAAGCAGTGTATGCTGTTGTGGGTAGTCAGTGAAGGGGGGCGCAAAGAATTATCTAAAGAGCCTCAGTTACAAAAAGCTCAAGACAAGCTAGAACCAGTAAAAGCAGAGTTAGAACAGCTGGGCTTACAGGTCAATACGGACGTGCGAGTGGGCAATCCCCGTGAAGAGATTTTAGACACAGCCTTAGAATATGATATTACTGCGATCGCAATCTCTTCCGATCACAAAGGAAAATTCTTAGATTGGTCAGTCCGTAGCTTAGCCGGTGATTTAATGCGCAGCAGCTGGCACCCTGTTCTATTCTTGCCACCACAAAGCTAAGGATAGAGAGTCTGGGGTTTTATCGGAAGTTCTAATAAAATAAAGCCATTCCACTTTGGTAGTGAATAATAAATCCAACATATGATCACAAAGATTAGTGGTTGGCGAAAATTACTAGTGGTGTGCATCTCTATGGCGCTAGCTTTTACAGCTTTTCCTGCGCCATCTTATGCTACTAGTCCTGCGATCGCTCAATTTACCCCATCGTCTCGTTTAGAAAACATCTCATTTGAGAACCAAGCAAAATTTCAACTTGCTGTGGCTACAGACAATTGCCGCAAAGTGGTCACTAGAGGCAGTGATCTCAATGTCCGCAGTGGACCCGGTAGCAATTACCGGATTATCGGTTTAGTCAAAAACGGGTCTGAGGTTACCCTTGAGCAAATAGTAAACCAAGACTGGGCAAAAATTTCTTCTCCCTTGTCAGGTTATATTTCTCAGCGGTATCTCCAATCCTGTCCACCACCACCTAAGCAGGAATGTCGAATAGTTTCTACCAATACTGGCAGGGGTCTGAATGTACGTCAGAGTCCTGGTGGTAAGATTATTGGTGACTTGGACAATGGCGCTCAAATCACTATCGTCAATAGCAGTACTAATGGTTGGGTACAGGTTGTCTCTCCCCAAAAGGGTTATGTTTCCGACCGGTATCTTAAACCTTGTCCACCACCTCCTCCCAAAGAAGAATGTCGTCTAGTATCGACTAATGGTAACCCGCTAAATGTGCGTGCGACCCCTGGTGGTACGATTGTCGGTGTTCTAGAAAATGGTACTAAAATCACTATCAAGGGTACTAGCACTGATGGTTGGGTACCGATTGTTTCTCCCCGAGAAGGTTATGTGTCTGAGCGGTATCTTCAACCCTGTCCCACTGTCAAAAAAGAGTGTGGTACAGTTACCACTACTGGTAGTGATCTGATAGTGCGTTCAACCGCTGGTGGTCCAAGTATCGGTACATTAAAAAATGGTACCGAGGTCAAGATTGAGAGTATACGTGCAGATGGCTGGCTGAAGATTTCAGAACCCATAATCGGTTATGTGTCTGGCAAGTATGTTAAAATAAAACCTTGTCCAACACCACCACCATCTGAAGAGGATTGTCGGCAAGTTTCAGCACCACAGGGTTTAAATGTCCGCAAATCACCGTCAAATGATGGCGAGATTATTGGCATTATCGCTGATGGTTCTAAGGTAACGATTGTTAATCGTGGTAGTAATGGCTGGGTTCCTATTTCTGCGCCCTTACAAGGTTATGTTACTGGCAAGTATCTGATCTATTGTCCTGAGTATAAGCCAGAAGAGCCGTCAGCACCAGTAGGTTAAGCCTTAGATCTAGCAGAAGTCAGAAGTCAGAAGTCAGAAGTCAGAAGTCAAACTCTTGCGCTTACTTAGGTTTGAGACTTTTGTCATGTCCGCGCCTGCCCTGGCGACTGCTATATCTCGCAGCATTTTTGATAGGCGATGCAGCTAAGATTGTAGGGTGCGTCAATCACGCACCCTACTGCTGATCTGTAGGTATCGAGGGTACAGTTTGCTATAGTCCTAAGTCCACTTCCGGAAAAATGTATTGTCTTCCCAAGCAGAAGCTGTGCGTGTTTCAATAGCAGTCATTTGTGCTGAACTCAAGGATTGAAATGCTTGGGCGACTTTAAAATTTGATTCTAATTGCTCGACGGATTCGGCAGCAATAATACAACAATGCACTCCCTCCAGAGACAAAACATAACCCATGGCTTGCTCCATTCCATCTAAGACACCATTTTTGAATAACTTGCCATAAGCCGGAACTTTCATGGCAACGACTCCTACATTTTTCTCTCGCGCCACTGGTAAAACAGTTTTAGCAAAAGGTCGAGGATGGTGAACATCTGCCGCATTCAGAGAAATTAAGGTAGTATCAAAGGGATAGCGCCGCAACCCCTCTGCAATCACATCCGGTTCATGATGTCCGGTAATGCCTAAATATTTGACAATTCCTTGTTCTTTTGCTTCTTCAAAGGCTTTGATAGCGCCATTAGAACTAAAAATCTGATCTAACGTTTCGTGAAAAGAAACATGATGTAATTGCCATAAATCGATAGAATCAGTTTGAAGGCGTTTAAGCGATCGCTCTAACTCTCGCCAAGCCCCATCTCGATCTCGTTGTGCTGTTTTTGTTGCTAAAAATAGATTAGATCTATAAGGGGGTAATACCTTACCCATATAGTTTTCGCTGGGGCCATAGCTAGCTGCGGTATCAAAATAACGAATTCCAAACTGTAACGCCGCTTCAATTTGGGCGACAGCATCAGCTTCTCGATTCATCTTCGACAAAGGGGTTTGTCCTGCACCTCCCAACCCAAAGATTGGAACTTTCACCCCCGTTTTCCCTAACACTCTTTCTGGCATTGTAGCTGCTGTTGGCAGTTGAATAGCTGCTTTTGCTGACAGTTGAGACTGCTGTTGATGCCATGCTGCACTTCCAACAATACCACCCGCAGCAGCAACACTGGTCACGATAAACTTACGTCGAGTTGTTTTGGGTGTCATCGCTCGCCTATTTTACAGTAGCTTTGCTCATATTTTAGCTTGGTTTTTGCAAGGTAAGCATTCAGCTGAATGCTTAGGTATTAACGTTACGGAAATTACCTCGATGTTGAGTCTAGACGAATCAGATATTATCTTCTATAATAGCTGTCTATCTGTATGTTTATTCGAGAAGTTAAGATGACTTCACCGACTGCAACAATACTGCTGTATTGTCCCGAGCAACAAGGACTTGTGGCCAAGATTGCTAACTTTATCTATTCCCATAGTGGAAACATTATCCACGCCGATCAACATACAGATTTGGCAACTGGAATTAAATCAGGAAAAAAAACTTAAACTTTTGTCCATGTTTTGATGCAGCCCCTCCCTATCAGCGATTGCCTTGCTTTATGAGAACACTAAAAACTCCTCGGATATATTGACACTGTTCCCTATTCCCTATTCCCTGTTCCCTTTTTATATCAATCTTATGTTTACATATCAAATAAAAATACTATATAATCAGAGTAGCTGACGGAATTTTAAATGGACTTTACCTCAGGGCGTCAAGGGTTTTACACAGAAATAAATCAGCCAGATGACCAAATTCATTTGGCAAAAGCAGCGCTTTATATAGCTCAGGAGGAATACCCAGATCTGGCTATTGTTGATTACCTCAATGCCTTAGATGTAATGGCATCTGAAGTAGAGGAGCGTTTGCCTGAGCAACCCTATCCCCTGCGAGTGATTAAGACTCTGAATCAGTATTTCTATGATGACCTAGGATATTCGGGTAATAGGAGTGATTACTATGATCCCGGTAATAGTTTCCTAAATCAGGTAATTGATCGGCGCACAGGTATTCCCATTAGCCTTTCGGTGGTGTACCTGGAAGTCGCTCGACGCCTTGATTTTCCCATGGTTGGTATTGGGATGCCAGGGCATTTCTTAATTCGCCCAGAGTTTGAGCAGGTGGGTATCTTTGTGGATGCTTTCGATGGTGGTGAGATTTTATTTCAACAAGACTGCGAGGAACGACTAACCCAAATTTATGGGCATCCGGTAACGCTACAACCACGTTTCCTAGCACCGGTTAGTAATCGGCAGCTGTTGGCACGGATGCTCATGAATCTTAAATTAATTTACCTCAATCGCCAAGACTTACCGAGAGCACTAGCTGCAGTTGAGCGGATGTTGTTGCTGTTTCCTAATGCACCGGTAGAACTGCGGGATCGGGGGCTGATTTACTCCCAGTTGGGATATTTATCAGAAGCATGCCAGGATTTGGAACGTTATTTGGAAATCCTGCCCCAAGCTGAGGATGCTGATATCATTCGTCGGTTACTTGAACAGATCGGAAATCGGTAGAGGCTTCTATGCATGGGCTTGATTAACCCTAATCCCTAATCCCTAATGACTACACTCACGTCGGTAAATCTCCTCTGCTACTAATTTAAGACGTCTGAGTTGGGCTTTCATATCATTCTCGGTCCATTGGGCAGCAAAGCTGTTGAATCCCCAGCTAACGATGGGGTTGGGAATTTCAAATTCAAAACGGTTGACCAAACGGGTGCCTTGTTCAGCTGGCTGACACTCCCAGCGGTCTCGTCCTTTGAAAAAACCCTGGAACTGCCAAACCACTAACCCTGGCTTGCGGTCGATAACCACACTCTTGAGAGTGGGCTGCAACCAGGGAATGTTTATAATGAACCGCGAGCGACTCCCGACATCAGTACTCCACTGCCCCACTGATTCACAACGCAAAATCGGGTTGAGCCAGCGATGCATTAAGCTCTGGTCAGTGATACAGCGCTCGACAATGGTGGCGCTGGCATTAATTTTAATGGATTGTTCAAAAA
>NZ_JAAHHU010000296.1:0-5646 GCF_010672095.1 Moorena sp. SIO3I6
GGAGATGGGGAGATAGGGAGATGGGGAGATAGGGAGATGGGGAGATGGGGAGATGGAGAGATGGGGCGTGAATTCTTGTCCACTGTTCCCGACTCCCGACTCCTGTTCCCTGTTCCCTGTTCCCTGTTCCCTGTTCCCTGTTCCCCACTCCCGATTCCCGATTCCCGACTCCCGTTCCCCTCCTGGGAGGGGTTAGGGGTGGGTTCCGATTCCCGATTCTTAATTCTTAATTCTTAATTCTTAATTCTTAATTCCCCATTCCTACAAAATCATCGGGATCGGATTAAGTTGATCTTCCCTTAAGGGTTCCGCGAACAAGCCTAACTTAACGGGGACATCATACAACCGACCGGGGGCGAATCTTGCCCAAAAATGGCGCATCCCTGGTACAATCACCTTGACTACATTTAAGCCAATATCCGGGCGGGTTTGGTCTAGAACTAGGGTTTCCATGCCTGCGGACTGGGCAATGTTGACACAGGTTATGACATCCTCATAAATATCATCACTCCACTGTTGAGCATAGTCACTGTGATGCTTGAGGGGAATGTCAGGATTGGGAACCATGTAGGGATGCTCTTTGCGGTTTAGATTATGCTTATTCCATTCCTCCCAAGCACCGGTTTCACTGGGTTCCACGTCATCCACATAAAATCCCAGTTGGTTCATCTCTGTGACTGCCCGTAAAATGGCAATCCGAGGATCGAGATGGGCACCAAACCCGGCAATAATCCCTTCTTGTTCCTGATCGGTGCGGGCTGAGACGGCAGCAAAGGCGGGAATGCCTAAATCACTGGTAATATCCAGCACCCACAAATCACGTTTGCGATCGCGGTATAGTTGTTGTAACTCTACCAGATAGGGGTCATCAAAGCTGGCTAAATCCACTCCCGGACATTGCAGGCAGTTGTACCACCAAATAGCCACGCTATCCCGTTCCACCAATTCCATAAAGCCCTGCAAAATCGCTTCTTCCAAGGTATTGCCAGCAGCATTGCCATTGGAGTCACCGGAACAGAAGTGATGATCCTTTGATGGGGGATAGTTGTAATAACAGAAGGCAGTGGGTAGATAGCTATGGGTTTGTGTCACTAAAGACCAAACAGGTGTCCATTCAATGGCTTTGCTGCTATCAAACCGTTGCGGCACCCAATTGTGATCGACTCGGGCTTTGTTCAAGGTTTCTCGGTGAGCGTACTGATACTCACTAAACTGCATCACCTGTTCGGGAGGAATAGCAGTATCTCCCAACTCCCCTAAGGTAGAAACAATCCGGGGTTCATCCCCATGATAGATACTGGAATAGCGTTCTACCGCTTCACAGAACCCACTGGCTTTGGCTTGACGGTCAGTTTTCCCTTTGCCAGCACTTTTATGACCCAACAGACGACGCAAACGGTTCAAATTATTGGTGGCAGCACCGTAACTATGAATAGCATGATAGGTATGGAGCAGGGCACTGTCTGGGTCAGAGGAACGGACTAGGGCACTGACAACTCCGGTGATGGGACTAACCAGGTGTTGGTAGCGTTTCAGGGTTTGATCGGGAGTAAAGGCACGATGCCCGCCATCGGTAGTGTATTGCTTTTTACGATTGACTAAGGTAACCGGTTGATGAGCGCGATCGCTTAAAAGTTGCGGATTCCCACAAGCAGCACATTGGGGACGATGGGAGAGCTGATGGGTTTCAGTGCTAAGGTTAGTTTGATTGAGGGTAATCACTTTCCCCACCAACGTGGCCAAGTTAGCTGTTTCCTCTACCCCCAGTTGCACTATCCATTTAGCGACTTCAGTGGTAATTAAATTCAGGCCAGTCTCTAAGGTAGAACTGAGGAAAGCATTAGAAGTAGGCAAACACCCCGTCACCCGACCAAACTCAACTTGATGATTCGGGGTTTGAGACTGATTAACAGTTTCTGATTGTGTTTGGGTCAATTCTTCTCCCCGATTCCCGATTCCCGATTCCCGATTCCCGATTCCCGATTCCCGATTCCCGACTCCCGACTCCCGATTCCCCTCTTCTGCAAGACGTCTCGCCTTTCCCTTCTGCTTCAGCACCGACGCTTCCACTTCCCGGTTGCCCCGCAGACGATGGGCCAAACATTCCCAACAGCCAGTTATTCCTGGTTCAAAGATCGGACCAAACCACAACAGTCCTCCTATTGGTTTCGCCAACAGCCAGGGTTGGTTAGTATCTAGGGCGACTTGATTAATCTCTGCTAGTTCCGGTTGTAGATAGTCATCGGTAAGCACTACTAACAGAGTGGGTAAATCGGTGACTGGGGGTTTACCTGTCCAGGGTTGGGTTTGAATGCCAACGGTTGTGAGTTTATCGGTCAAGGGTTTAGTTGAAATATTCCCCACAGCAGTGACATAAACTACTACTTGCCGCAAACAATCATAAGCAGTTTGGGGTTCTACTCCCAGCAAACTCCAGAAAGCAGCAGCAGCGTCTGACAATTCAGGCACTTTGGCAGCGATGTACCCTTTGTCATACAAATTTTCGATCACATAAGCCACCTGGTCTGGGTCAGCGTGCTCTGTCAGTCGTTCACAAATTTCCTCGTAGGTATACTGACCATCCAGCAGGGGCATCAGATGACAGTAAAATTCCCCCGTTAAAGCGTGGGTGGCGTTTTCTGCCAATAGATAAACATGATTGGGTTCAATAATTTCAACGCGATAATGGGGACGGATTTGTAAGAGTGGTTCCATGTTTCTGGTGGGGAGATGGGGAGGTGGGGAGGTGGGGAGATGGGGAGATGGGGAGATGGGGAGGTGGGGAGGTGGGGAGATGGGGAGGTGGGGAGATGGGGTGATGGGGAGGGAGTTTGATGGAGAGAGGGTTTTTTTAAGGTTAAAAATACCTTTTTTTTAAGAAAAATTCCCCCTATCCCCCTATCCCCCTATCTCCCTATCCCCCTATCTCCCTATCTCCCTATCCCCCTATCTCCCTATCTCCCTATCTCCCTATCTCCCTATCTCCCTATCTCTCTATCTCCCTATCTCCCTATCTCTCCAAATTGTTAACGTATGATATTGAAACAGTTCTAATGGGGATATGGGGATAATTTTAAGGTTTTTTTAGTAACCACTTGTCTGAGTCATTCACCATTTTGACTATACTGCCTAAAATCTCGTTATATTGATTTGAGAGTTCTCTGGCAATACCAAGATCTAGATAATTGCATTTAACTGCAAATTTCAACCACACTTGAGTTTCTGCTGCCTCTGCTTCTGCATCGTTGAGCCTAGCACAAAAAGAGCCTTGATATCTTCTTCTGCGCCAAGCCTCTGCTAGGTTAGCACATACTGAACGAGAAGAGCGTCGGATTTGATCAGTTAAAGCGTATCTTTCTTCAATTGGGAAACGTTTAGAGAGTTCAAATATCCTCATGGCAGCCTTAAAAGCCTTTTGATACACTTCTAAATCTTCATGATTATTGATCAATTTAGGTGTTTTTGAACTCATCCCTAACTCTCTATTTTCTTAACTCCCAATCTCCTGATAGTTTAATGTTTACATCAGGAATATACCAGCAATAGTAAACCCTCGCAAAGGGCTGGGCAAGATTTATTTACATTTGGGTCGGGAGTGGGGAGTCTGGAAATTGCATCAAAACAATAAAAATATAGCGCTAGCTTTTAACCTTGTGTCAATGTCAAACACCTTAATCGGTAGTGCTATACTTAGTCGCCCCATCTTCCCATCTCCCCATCTCCCCATCTCCCCATCTCCCCATCTCCCCATTAATTATGGGTATTCAACCAGAATTGATATCATTCCTAATCCTGTTCTACCATCTGCACCAATTTCCCTAGAATAGGTTCGATGGGAGGCAGAAAATATTCCGCCAGATCGAGGGTTACTGTTTTTTCTTCCAATTTCAGAAATCGCCATAGAGTCCCAGTGGTTACGGCACCGTAAACCGTTGCAATCCCATTACCGTTACTATTATTCTCCTGTTGGTTAAACCGAGCAGCTGCTACCATTGCAGCGATACACTGTCCTAATCCCCCTTTCAGGTCTTCTTTTTTGGCTTCTATAATAATGGCTACTGGGGCTTTAACAAATAACTGTTCCGGTGAAAGACTAATAATAAAATCACAGGTGCCATTTAATCCCACTTCTGGGTCAACAGTAAACTCTTCCCCAGAAAACAAGCTAATCTGGTTTTTATGGCATTCTCTAACTGCGAGTAATACTGGACATATCAAGAGTTCTGATCGGGCTTTTTCCGTATTCAAGGCGATGGCTAGTTGGTAATTTTGGGTGATAAATTCGGCTAAATAAGGACTAGGATAAATTACGCGATCGCTATCGCTTTCAAAAATATTCCCTTGTTCGATTAAGGTTAAGTCAAAATCATTGACTACTTTTTGAATAGTAAATTGACTGTAATACATGATCTAGGGAAGGGAGTAGGGAGTAGGGAGTAGGGAGTAGGGAGTAGGGAGTAGGGAGTAGGGAGTAGGGAGTAGGGAGTAGGGAATCGGGAATCGGGAATCGGGAATCGGGAATCGGGAGTCGGGAATCGGGGGAAAATATTGTGTACTTGATTACTATTAAAAATGGGCTTATTGCATTTTTTAACTATTTTTTTAACTATTTGCTGAAATGCTATACTTTGAATGCGATTGGCCGTAGGCCACGCTACGCGAACGCAAACAGACCGCAAAGTGTGCTATTCAGTAAGAATACTACCGTAAGGTAATGCATCTTTCAGTGACGTTTAACTCTCCCAATGGCAACTATTCCAACAATCTCAGAACATATTGAAATCACTCCGGGGGTTTGTGGCGGTAAACCTCGGATTGCCGGACATCGGATTCGAGTTCAAGATATTGTCATCTGGCACGAAAGCATGGGAATGTCACCGGATGAAATTCTATATCACCATCCTAGCATTACCCTGTCAGATGTCTATGCAGCACTGGCTTACTACCACGACCATAAAGAGGAAATCAGACAGGATATTGAGGCTGGAGAAGCCTTTGTAGAAGCGGTACAAGCTCAAACACCGTCTCTATTGCAGCAAAAACTTCAGAATCGGCAATGACCAAAATCCGATTTCATTTGGATGAAAGTGTTAGCAATGCCATCTCTCAAGGTTTGCGTCGTCGTGGAATTGAAGTAACGACAACCTCAGAAGTTGGACTGATTGCTGCCTCTGATCAAGAACAGCTTGCTTTTGCCACATTGCAACAACGAGTTCTGGTGACTCATGATGACGACTTTGTGGTACTTCATCAAACTGGAATAACTCATTCTGGAATTGCTTATTGCAGTCCTAATCGACGCTCAATAGGAGAAATCATAGGTACACTAACTTTGATTTGGGAAGTATTGCAGCCAGAGGAAATGCAAAATCATCTTGAATTTCTCTGAGTTTCCTTCGTCATTATCAATTCAAAATTCAAAAACACCCCACGAATGAATTATTAGGTAAATTCAATTTTGTTATTCCTACTCCCCACTCCCCACTCCCCACTCCCCACTCCCCACTCCCCACTCTCGACTCCCGATTCCCGACTCCCCCTAATCTTTTGCGGAATATAATTATCTACTGGTGTATACCGTTAAAGAAACGAACATCGATTCACCAAAGGTTTCCATCGTGTCTACTCCAGTTGAACCATGCTCTC
>NZ_JAAHHU010000297.1:0-5598 GCF_010672095.1 Moorena sp. SIO3I6
CTCTGTACTTCTGGGTGAAAGTTTATATTCTGGGCTGGGGTGTGTTTATCAGCCTAGGTCTGAAGCAGAGGTTTACCCATTACTAGAGAACGATACTCTAGAACCGCTGCCCCATGAAACCTGCTTGCCTTATGGATATTATTGTTTACGTTGTGGCATGACCTATAAGTATTACAATCCGAATACTGTATACACTGGCGACTTTTTGGGTCAGCCACTGGACTAAGATTAAGTCTGGTTGAATACCCGTAATCTAGGGGTCGGGAGGGTGGGGAGATGGGGAGATGGGGAGCGGTGCGACCCGTGGCGAATTAAATTCGCCTACGGAAAGCGCACCGAGGGAGATGGGGAGATGGGGCAGCAGGGATTAATCGTAGGGTGGGCAGTGCCTAGCAACGCTATGGCCAGCTTCGGAATCCTTCTGGTGCACTGCCCACCGGAGATAAAATACATGAACTTAACTACATGAACTTAACCGATTAATCTTTGGTGGGCAGTGCCTACCAAGGGGATTGACAAGCTTGCTGAATCGGTCTGGTGCACTGCCCACCCTACATCAACTGCCCACCTACATCAACTCCCCTTCTTTGGTGGGCAGTGCCTAGCAACGGGATTGGCAACCAAATGAATTTGTCTGGTGCACTGCCCACCCTACATCAAATGTGAGCTGTGCCCTGTGCCCTGTTCCCATCAATCCTATATTCACATCTCAAATACAAACGCTATAGTATGGATCTATTAGTAATTGAGTCATTTGCTTTTACTCCTCGTCTAGCAACTGCTGGAGAAATTGCTATCAAGGCAGCAGTTGCGGGGAATAAGACTGGATTTTCGTTTATCCATGTGGATAATCCCGATGACATTCGATTTATTCCCAGTAGACGTTTTCAAAAGTTTGGAAAACGAAGTTGGAAACAGAAAGTATGGAAAGTGGAAAGTATTTTAAGAAACTATGGTGTGACCACTTTATCAGAAGAATTTTTGTCAGAAGAAACTCGGTTAAGTATCCAAAACTATGTCCAAAATGCTCCCCATAGCTTAAAGGAGCTCAGAGCCTACAAATACAACGATGCTGATCTGGGTTTAGCTACAGTCTCTTCCTTGATCTGGCACACCAAATTATCTGAACCTGATCCTAATCACCATTCTCCACATATACAACGATTGTTGCGATGTTCCGCAATGGTTTATGAAAAGGCCAGGGCACTTATCCTCAAGTATAAACCGCAGAAAATAAGTGCGTTTAATGGACGATTTGCTTCCGTTAAAGGGATATTTGAGGCCGCTAAACAGCTTGGTGTTGAGGTTCAATACTATGAAGTCGGAGGAACCTATAAGCAATACGAACTGTTTGAGAAACCCCCTCATGATTTTGCCTATAGGCGCGAAAAGGTCAAAACCTATTGGCAACAGGCTGGTATGGATAGAGAAGAGTTAGCACATACCTTTTATCAGAATAGAAGGCAAGGAGAGGGCATTGGATCGACTAATTATACGTCTGAGCAACAAAAAGGTTTCGTACCTGGGCAAACCGCTAATCATCGTCAGATTGTCTACTACTCTGCTAGTGATGATGAATTTTCTGCTATTGGGGACTTGGTCAAACATCCAATTTTTAACAATCAAAGGGAAGCAGTAAAGTCTCTGATCACTTGGGCGTCTAATCAAATGGACTGTTATCTGACCATTAGAGTTCATCCTCACCTTCAGAAAAAGTCATTAGAAGACCGCAACTGGTGGAATTCGTTGACGGGAAAAAATCTCCAGGTGATTCCCCCCGATTCAAAGGTTGACTCCTATGCATTAATAGACTGGGCTGATGTGGTGGTTACCTATAATTCAACCATTGGTGCTGAAGCAGCTTACTGGGGTAAACCCTCTCTACTGCTAGGGGACAATATGTACTCTGGGTTGGGATGTGTTTATGAGCCTAGGTCTGAAGCAGAGGTTTACACATTACTAAAGAAGGATTCTCTAGCACCACTGCCCCAAGAAAACTGCTTGCCCTATGGATATTATCGGTTATGTAATGGCATAAACTATAACTACTACAATCCCCATAATGCAGCCTCTGGTGACTTTGTGGGTCAAGCACTGGACTAATATCAAGTTTGGTTGAATAGGGATAATCTATGAGGCGCGCACCTTGAGCGAATTTAATTCGCCCACGGAAAGCGCACGCCCTGGGAGTCGGGAGTCGTCAGAAGCAGGAAATGGGGAGATAGACAGAAGTATCCCAAAAATTATTGTAGTCAGCCACTCGACTAACAGAATAATGGTAGGGTGGACAGTGCCTAGCAACTGGATTTGCCAGGAAATGAATCGAACTGATGCACTGCCCACCCTAGATGAACTAATCAATGGTCAGGTAATTTCATGAATAAGTATGAAGCTTTAGCTCGTGAGGCTATGCATTCCCAACAGTGGGAGTTGGCACTAGAAAAATGGGATAAATTACTGGATTTGTTCCCAGATCACATTCCGGCTTTACTTAGCAAAGGGCAGATATTAATCAGGCTAAAACGATTTGATGACGCTGAGCAAGTATTCCAGGAAGTCTCACAAAAATACCCTGCTAAGCCCCAGGGATATAAAGGTTTGGCTCTGGTCGCGATAGAATCTATGCAGTGGAAGTTGGCTTTTGAAAGACTTGATTTAGCGATCAGCCTTTTTCCAAATAATTCTGAGTTTTTGTTGCAAAAAATTACTGCACTATTGAAAATTTCATGGTTTGAAGAAGCCCAAAATGTGGTTAAAACGGGAAAATTACGGTTTCCCCAAGACCACAAAATTGCTCTTACTGAAGCAACAATATACCAAAAACAAAAAAACTATCATGACGCTCAAAAAATCCTGGAACAAGCCAACTTAGACTATCCGGACAATATCGAGATTAAACTTGAGCTGGCTGACAACCATTTACAGCTGGGAGAATTGGCAGCAACAGGACAAATACTAGAGACAATCAAACACAGAAGTGGCTCGAAACTATCTAAGCAGTTTAACAAAAGTTACCTGACGTTTCTGGTTCGTGCTCATAAGATAGATGAACTAAAGCAATATCTTCAGGAAATTCAATCAACTCAATACCAGTTTGATGAGACGTTTATCTCAAACTATTGCCAATTATTAGCTAGTCATGGCTATTATCAAGATGCCTATCAATTTTTGACTGATTTCAGTCTGAGGAATTCTGGTAATTCGGTCAAAGTTGATCAAACGAAAATTCATTGTCTATTTGAATTAGAAAAAATTACTAATCTGGAAAAGCTCAGCAATGTTGACCCAAAAACGCCCTTAGATACTTGGGTAAGGGAAGCTAATCAATCCTTACAGGCTCGACTCAAGACTTATCTAAGCGATCACTCAAATTTTGACAGTAATAATCGTTTTGTTAAAAAAAAAATTGATAAACTAAACTACCTATATAACACTTGCAAGCTCTCTTATTTAAATACTTATACCTCTCCTTTTGATGCTTATGAACTTACTGTTAAAATTTTAGATCACATTAAAAATAAAATTCCTTTGTCATTGATAAGATTAGGGGATGGAGAAGGAACATTTTTAGATTATGACGAAACTTTCAAAGACTTTCAAGAGAGAGACCGTGACGTAGCCAAAAAATGTTGGTGGGGAGATGTAAATCTCAGTGGATATGACTGTAAAAACCTTAGTGATAACTTAAAAATATCTATCAAAAATGCTGATATACTAGGTATTCCTGAATACTATCTTTTTTTTATATTTTTAAGCTCTAATTCCATAGAAAAACAGTTGTTAGAAAAAAACAATGGAGGAGGTTGTAGAGGTCTTACTGCCATTATTAATACCCTAATTGACCCAAAATTTTATCAAGAACAGGATAGTTATCAATTGAGCCATCAAACCTTGACATCGTGTTATATTCATCAAGACCTTGAAGTTTGGGGACTTTATCGATTAATTTTAAATCACTTAACGGAATGTTCAGTAATTTCTTGTCATGAGGGTATTAGTGAAGTTCTTATGGAAAAATATGGAGTGACAGTTAAACGGTTATATCAGATACCTTCAGAATCTAACTATTCACAACTCTTTAATTACAAAGACCAGGAAAATTACCATCATTATCCTTACTACTTCCAGAAAATTTCCTCAGAACTTACTGTCTCCTATCCAGGAGAGGTATTTCTGGTTGCTGCCGGTTTTTTAGGAAAAATCTACTGCAATAGTATCAAAAATCTAGGGGGAATCGCCCTTGATGTTGGCAGTATTGTTGACTATTGGCTAAATTACTCAACCAGATGGATTCATCGCAGGATTCCAGATAAAAATTACTATTCAAACTTTGCAAAACTAATTAATAACGATATCCGTCTTAACAGACTTTAGCTATTAAATGATACCGTTAAGTATTTTTTTGAATAGACTTATTGCAGAAGTCGGTAACAGGGAACAGCGATGCAGCGCGGTCTTGGGGGTTTCCCCCATGAGCGACTGCATGAAGACGGGAACAGGGAACAGTGGAGAATAATTGACCCAAATACTATCCAAAAAATACTTTTCCAAGAGGTCTAATTATAGCGCTGCAACCAGGGAATAGAGAATAGATAAGAGTGTGGAGGGGTTCTCAAGAGAATCAGGGTAAGGCTAAGAATCAATAAGCCTAAGATGATTGATAAAAAAACACTATATTATCAAATAAATAACTCTATTGCGAATATAATTCTAGGATATTAAAAGGGTTTAGAGGCAATATCAACCGATATCCAGGCAATGCACAATATAGGTCATTTTTTCTTGAGCTTACCCTAAACTATAGCAATTATCATAGCTATGAGGTACACATTTTATGGATTTTATGGAACAGGAAACAGGCAACAGGGAACAGGGAACAGAGAATAGTTAATAGGGATGCGGTGCATCAAGACAGGGAATTAAAGTCAAAGAATACTGTACCTCATGAGTCCTAGAAACCCTATACCTCTAGAGGCTCATCCCGTCTTCCCCTACTAGTTATAGCATTTTGTGGCTAGTTTTGCCTAATTTATGAAGAAATTGAGATCTCACCCTTTCTGGATTATTTTTGTTTTTGCAATACTCGAATAAGTTAATGCCTTGGTCTGTATCATCTAGTAATTTTTCTAGCCCTAGCTTAGCTTCAGAGAAATTAAAATCACTATAGTCTTTATAGTTATGATCACACCAACTACGGTCGTCTCCAATATGAAACGTTAAATTAGCTTTCTTTAGCATTAACATTTGTTTGGAAAAATAAACCCGGTTATGTATCAATCCGAGCATGACTGCTGGGCGTCCTATACAGGCTTGATTATTAACGAATTTTTTAAAATTTTTAACACTAAATATCAAACAGTCATACCCAGGATGATATCTACCCTTTTCTACCATATTAATAGCCAATGAATCGATTGAAATCTGTTTCTTAGATAGGGTATTTCTATTAATGGTTATAGCATCAAACCCTGATTGTAATAAATCTATGACTGCATCGTAAAAGTAAGGAGCTAGAATTATGTCTGTGTTTGTAAATACTATAAAGTCATCGGGTTTAGCATTCTTGACTCCGGCTTCAAGGATATCGAAGACCAGGGG
>NZ_JAAHHU010000298.1:0-5573 GCF_010672095.1 Moorena sp. SIO3I6
TTGAACAAGCTATGGGGGTTTTGCCTTTATTTGAAACCACTACCCGCAGTAACCTGTTAATGCTGAGTATTGAAGATGCGATTAAGAAGGGGTATTCTGAAGAAGGTCAAGCTTTATTTTGGCAAGCTATTGGTGAATGCGATCGCCTGCGCAGTCAATTGGATAATTACGGCAAGGTGTTAAGGTATGATGCCCAAGTTAGCGATCCTCTGAAAATCTATTTAAAAAGCGATCGCACTACAGGGGAAGAGTTAGCAGAGCTGTTGTACGAAAGCGGGATTGATGGGGAATTTGCTGGTGAGGAGGGATTGTTATTAATTTTCTCTTTCCATCACAATCCACAGGATTTCCAATTTATGAGAGAAACCTTAGCAGCGATTGTGCCGATTCTGAGCGAAAAAGCACCAAAAGAGAGTTTACCTGACAGTTACTTTTGCCGTCGCCCTCAAATGAGGACTTTACCTAAAGATGCTTTCTTTAGCCGGAAAGTAAAATTACCTATTGGCCAAGCATTAGGTAAAATAAGTAGTTGCTGTATCAAGAAAGTTCCCCCAGGGAGTCCAATTTTGATACCAGGAGAAGAAGTTACTAATTGGCATCTCAAAGTTTTAGAATATAACACCATGATTGATATCACTTGTTAAATCAAAAAAGTAATATTGTTAACACCGTATGGTTTTATTGCTTGCTATCAATTTCCTAATGAAAAATGTCTTCACTAGTAAACAAAGTTACCTTAACCCAAGCCGAGAAAGAATTATTTTGGGAGAATGGATTTATCAAGCTAAACAGACTATTAACCTGGGAAGCTATAGATAAATTACGGGAGCTGACCTACAACTCTAAGGAAATAACCAAAGCTCCTGAATACTATACTGGGGATTTTTCCAGAATTGGTTACGGTGTAGAAAATGCTGTCACTCACCAGATCTATTCTGAGGAAAACTTTAAATACACTCTCAAGCAATTAATCGAGAATGAATTAACTTTCACCGAAAGTGTGGGATTTGAATTAACGCCCAAGAAAAGAGGATTTTATTTCCACCTGGATGTAGCTAGTTTTAGCTTTATTCAAGCATAAGATTTAGCCTATTCTCTTTGGATACCCCTAGTTCCCATTAATACCAAAGAGCAGCACGGAGGTATGGCATACGTACCTCAAAACGTTTATCCTGCCTCTGGGTATTTTAATCTTATTTATGAACTAGTACAACACGAAAATATTGCCGAATTTTGTCAAACTGAAGATTTTAAATTTTTTAACTTTCCCCATGCTTCCAAAGTGGAAGAATTGATTTTAGAGAAAAATAAAGTGGAAGATGACTTTGAAGTAGGTGATGCTCTGTTACTAAACAAATTTGTTTGGCATAGGAGTGCCCCCCTGAGGGAAGGAAAGTTACCTTCGAGGATGGCATACACAATGCGTTTTGTGGATTCCCAAGCCCGCTATGGTAAAAATTTTATTGATGATTTTAATTACATGGTGAAAGCTATGGGAGATGATCCTTTAACTTCCTTTGGTTATAAATTAACCGATCTGAAAGAGGGTGATTTAATCTCTAAGAGTAAATTTGTTTATAGCTCTAACTTATGCTAAATCCTACATCCTGATTTATTAAAAGCTTATGTCTTTGCTAGTCAACAAAATCACTATATCCCCAGAAGAAAAAAACTCTTTTGCTGAGAATGGGTTTGTCAAACTCAAAAAACTATTTACGGATGAAGCAATCGATAAATTACGGAATTTAATCGCCCAATCCCATCAAGTAAAAAAAGTTCCAGAATCTTACAGTGGGGATTTTTCCAGAGTGGGGTATGACCTAGCAAATGCCGTAACAAAAACAATCTATTCCCACGAAAACTTTAAAAATACCCTCAAGCAATTAATCGAACATAAATTAATCTTCACCCAAGGTGTGGGATTTGAATTAAAACCAAACAGAAAAGGATTTCATTTCCATCTAGATTTAGTTAGCTTCAACTTCATTAAACCAGAAGATTTAGCCTATTCTATTTGGATACCCCTAGTTCCCATTAATACCAAAGATCAACATGGAGGCATGGCATATGTACCACGAAAGGCTTATCCCACCTCTGGGTACTATGCCCTCCGGTACGAACTAATACAACACAAAGATTTTGCAGAATTTTGTCAAACCGAAGAGTTTAATTATTTTGAGTTTTTCTATGCTTCTAAAGTTGAAGAGATGGTTTTAGAGAAAAATAAAGTAGAAGATAGCTTTGAAGTGGGTGATGCCCTTCTACTAGACAAATTTGTTTGGCATAGAAGTGTCCCCCTCCTGGAAGGAAAATTACCATCAAGGATGGCATATACAATGCGTTTTGTAGATTCCCAAGCCCGATACTCAAAAATTTTCCTTGATGGTCTTTACTCACTGATAAAATCGAACGGCGATGATACTTTAACTTCCTTTGGTTATAAATTAACTGACCTTAAGGAGGGTGATTTAATTTCTAAAAGTAAATTCGTTTCATGCTAATTAAATTTTGTAGCATTCATGACGGTTTCCTGTGAAGACTAAACTAATGAAAACATAAAAAAACATGAATGTAAATACAAAAAGTTCCTATCCAAATAATCCCATAACTACCTTTTATTCCCAAGAAGAACAACAGTTGCGCATAAATCTTGCTGCTGCTTACCGCTTGATTCACTATTATGGGATGACAGACATGATCTACACCCATATTTCCGTGCGCATTAAAGAGGAACCACCAATATTCCTGATTAATCCCTATGGTATGATGTTCGACGAAATATGTGCATCAAATTTGGTTCCAGTGGATGCTAATGGCAACAAAATTGACCCGGCAGACGCGGAAGTAAATCCTGCTGGATTTACGATACACAGTGCTATTCATTTAGGTTGCCCTAATGCCCATGCAATCATCCACACCCATACTGTTAGTGGCATGGCTGTTGCTGCTATGGAAGAGGGTTTGTTGCCCCTAAACCAAATTTCCATGGAATTTTATAATCGGGTTGCCTACCATGATTATGAAGGGATCTCACTTGACCTTGATGAGCGAGAAAGGCTGGTGGCATCTCTGGGAAACAAGAAATGTTTAATCCTCCGTAACCACGGTCTTTTAACTGTAGGTCAAACAGTGGCAGAGGCTTTCTACTACATGTACTACCTGAATAAGGCGTGCGAGATTCAGGTTAATGTGTTAAGTAGCAACGCCAAGCCGATTATACCACCACCTGAGATTTGCGAACATACAGCACGCCAGTTCGAAGGTCCCTTCCACAAGAATAACCAAGAATTTCAGAGTGTATGGGAAGCTAATCGCCGTTTGCTCGATCGGCTCGATCCCTCTTATATTGACATACTGCCAGCCAAGTTACCCTAGGAAAAATCATGCCATCTTCAAATATACAAAAAAACTACGATGTCCTTATCGTCGGTGGTGGACACAATGGACTAATTGCAGCCTGTTATCTTGCCAAAGCGGGTCGCTCAGTTTTGGTGCTAGAACGACAAGATAAGGTAGGAGGAGCAGTTGTTTCCCGCCAACTATTTCCAGGTATCGAAGCCAAACTCTCAGTGTATGCCTATCTAGTGGGAATGCTCCCACCAAAAATCATCTCAGATTTAGATTTAAATTTTCAATTCCGACAAAGAAATCCCGCTTCTTTCACTCCATTCGATCAGAATGAAAAACATCAGGGTTTATTGATTAGTAATGAATCTGAAATCGTCACTGAGCAGTCTTTTAAGCAACTCACCGGAAATTTAGAAGAATACCAAAGCTATCTCAAGTTTCATCAACTGCAAAAGTCTTTAGGAAAGCACATCTGGCCTTCGTTGCTTGAACCGATGCAGACCAGAGATGAAATTAAAAATAGCTTTCAGACGGAAGAAGAAAAGCTAGCTTGGCAGTTATTTATAGAGCAACCCTTGGGAGTTGCTATTGAAGAATTATTTCAAAGCGATTTGGTGCGGGGTTTAGTATTCACAGATGGAACGATTGGCACCTTTACCCATCCCCATGACTTGTCCTTAAAACAAAATCGGACGTTTCTCTATCATATTATTGCCAATGGTACAGGGGATTGGTGTGTTCCAGTGGGTGGTATGGGCAAATTGACAGAGGAACTTGTTGCTCAATGCAAAAAAAATGGTGTGGAGATACTCAACCATGCTGAAGTCACCAAAATAGAGCCAAACGAAGGGCAAGCAACCGTAAAGTTCCAACATAATAACCAAGAAAGCTATGTCAGTGGAAGATATGTCTTAGTTAATCTTGCTCCGAAAAAACTTTCGGAACTGTTGAGTGGATATAATCCTCCCAGCGATCCCAAAGATGAAGGATCGTTTGTCAAAATTAATATGGTTTTAAGGAAGTTACCCCGTTTGAAGGCAGATTACGATCCTGTAGAGGCATTTACTGGAACATTCCATGTCAACGAGGGTTATCAAAACATCATCGATAGCTACAAAATGGCTTGTGAAGGAGTGATACCAGAACATCCCCCTGGCGAGTTCTATTGTCATAGTTTAACGGATGATTCTATCCTCTCCCCATCTCTGAGAGCAGAAGGTTACCAGACCCTAACTTTATTTGGGTTGGAAATGCCTTATAGCTTATTTGTTAAAGACAATAAGACAGAGAAACAGAAAGTATTGGAGAGGTATCTTAATGGGGTAAATCAATATTTATTAGATCCCATAGAAGATTGTATAGCGCAGGATGAAAATGGTCAACTTTGTGTTGATGTAGCAACTCCAGTGGATGTGGAACGAGAAGTAGGCATTCCCACAGGTCATGTCTTCCATCAATCTCTTTCCTGGCCTTTTGTAGAATCAGAAGAAGAACGGGGAATGTGGGGTGTGGAGATTGGCTTTGATAATATCTTCTTGTGTGGTTCTGGAGCTAAACGGGGAGGATGTGTTAGTGGGATTCCAGGGCATAATGCAGCTATGAAGATTATAGGGGGTTGATGCTAAGGATTACTTGATGCTGTTTTTCAGTCTAAATTATGAAAGTTTTATTGTGTAGCGATAGCGCAACACTAGCAGTGAACTTACTAGTATCACAACTATCAGACCATGAAATTATCACCTGTCCCTCAGATACTATTATCAAGTATTTAGATAGTGTTGATGTTGTGATACCTTGGATGGCTAACATTGATGCTTCAATCATTGCCTCTGGACACTTTGGTTTAGTGCAAGAGTTTAGTGTCGGTATAGAAACTATAGACATTGAGGCAGCTACTGGTGCTGGAGTATGGGTAGCACATGTACCTGGGCGTGTTTCTGGCAATGCTGATTCCGTTGCCGAACATGCCATCATGCTAATGCTAATGCTCTCACGACACATAACAACCACACAGCAATCATCTAAAAGTGAAGACTGGAGTGCAAAAGCAGGTATTGCCTTATTGGGAAAAACAGCTTGTATCGTTGGACTTGGTGACATTGGTACGGCATTAGCGGTACGCCTAAAAGCTTTTGGAATGCGTCTTGTTGCGGTTCGGCAACACCCAGAACGTGGTGCGTTACCAGAAACAGGGATAGAAAAAGTTTACGGCTCTAATGCTCTTT
>NZ_JAAHHU010000299.1:0-5547 GCF_010672095.1 Moorena sp. SIO3I6
GCTGCAGGCCAATGGGATGTTGATCTTGACTCCATACCGATACCTCGGCCCAGGGGTGTTCTTTTTGCACTTTCTCCACTTCACAGCCCAGTTTTTTTTTCCACTGCTGTTGTTGTTGAGATATGAACAGGACTTACGCACAGACTCCATGGGTAGGGTTTGCAAGGTTTGGAAAACCCTACAGGTAGCGTTAAATTGAGGTATTTGCGTAAGTCCTAATGAATTGGTGATTGTTGGTCGAGGTACTTTCAGCCCTTTAATCCATTTGCTTGAGAATCCGCCATCCAAGTTGAAGTCAGACAATTCGAACCAATAATTCACAGAGATAGTCTGCAACTTTGCGACCGTTCCACAGCCCACCATCCGGGGCTGGACCTGACAAAATTTGATCTAATTGCCCTTGTTGCTGATCCCTTAAAAGAGGTGGAGCAAAACAGGTTTCTACGCCTACCATCTCCCAAGGTCAAAGGTCCAATCCGGTTGTAGCCCCACACCAGTTCATAAATCCAACTTCGTTTATATCCAGTCACTTTGCGCGACTTCTTCACTGGTTCTGCCAAGGGCTAGCAACCAGATGATTTGATAGTGGGAGCGTTCAATCGGATCTTTCCCTTGACGATAGCGCTGTTAATGTTCTTCTATACTCAGATGGGGTTCTATGCTGATTCGCTTGGGCATCAGTTTGGACCATTGTCTTGCATCTCTCATATATTACGGTTCTGAGGGGGTGACATGAGCCCTGAAAAGCTTACTATATAAGGCTTTGATGCCAATTCTCATAAGAATTGATAAACTCCCAAATTGACCCTCCTGTGATTTTCTGAAAGCTCAAACCCTTATAACTACGTCCAAGGAAGCGCCCAAAACACCATGTATCTTTTTGTAACAGATCGGCTGAAAATATTACCCAGTAAGGGTTTTAGCTTGCATGTCACCCCCCAGATTACGGTTATTTAATGCAACTTGATATTACCAGGAGTTTTAGCCTTAAAAAGGCACTCTATTTTACTGCCGGATTAACATCTTTAATCTGATCCCCTTTCTGACGATTTAAAAATAGAAAACGATAGACGAGTAATAAACTGGATATCAATGGGCCTAGAACCAATCCCCACCACAAGCCCATACCACCATAACCTAAAGGCATTGCTAGTAAATAGCCCACTCCGAGTCCAGATCCCCAGAATGAAAGTAAATTGATGAGCATAGGGATTTTGGTATCCTGTATGCCTAATAAGGCTCCAGTCATATTCATTTGAAGTCCATAGGCGAATTGGTAAAAACCTGCAATGTAGAGAAAGGAGATTGCTGTAGCTTTTGTATTAAAATAGTTTGGATCATCGGGATTTATAAAGATAGACACAACCTGCTTGGGAAATTCCCAAACTATAATTATCACTAACAATGAAAAGAAAGCACCAATAGCAAGATTAATAAATGCCGACACTCTAATTCCCATCGCATCTTTAGCTCCATAGGCATACCCCACTCTAGCAACAGTAGTACAGGCAATAGCAGATGGAATTGCCATAAAAACTTCTACAGTTTGAATTGTAATCTGGTGTGCTGCTAGAGTAGCTGTACCAAAAGATCCCATCAGCAACGTGGTTATGTTTAAAAGTGCTATCTCAGTACCATAGTGAATCCCCATCGGATAGCCAATACGAAAAAGTTTGATTATAAGTCTTGGATCGAGCTGATAAAAATTACCAAAAAAACTATATTTGTCAAACTTTGGATGAAACATAAATAAAACGATAGCTATTAAGAACGTAAGCCAATAAATAAAACTACTCGCCCAGCCAATACCCGATAGTCCTAAATCTGGAAATCCAAATTTTCCAAACATCAATATATAGTTAACAGGAATATTTAAGCCCAGGCCAATCACCGCAATGACAGCTATCGATTGAGGATAATTAACAGCGGAGGCAATATCCTTAGCAATTAGTAATCCAATAGCAGCTGGGAGTCCCCATATAACTGCATTTGCATAACTTTTGACGAGGAAAAAGTCGCCTTTGTCTTGTCCGATTAAACCTGAGAAAGAACCACCACACCACAAGAGCAAAACCATGGGTAAGGATATAATTATAAGTAACCATAACCCCTGAAATAAAATATAACTAACCTGTTCAGGCTCATCAGTGCCAACTGCTTCAGCTGCCATTGCCCCTACCCCTGATACAATTCCGTATCCAACATAAACAGCGGTGGCAAAAGCAACCGTTCCCAAAGCACCTGATGCTATTGATTGAGTTCCTAATAACCCCATCATCACAACATCTATAGCTTGAACAGCTACATCACAAATCTGTGTGCTTATAAGGGGAATGAGTAATTGAGAACTAGAAATTGTTTCAGATATAGCCTTTGATACCAAGCTATATGAGCCTAACTTAGGACTATGTGTACAGTTTGTCTCAGTCGTTTTGTTCTGCATTAGACGTTAGAGGTAATTTATAAAGTAAATCTTAAGAGCTGAAATCCGTTGACAGATATGGATTTCAGGTAAGCAGGAGTAAACCTGAGGGGGCGACGAAATAAGCTGAGGGGGCGACGAAATAAGTTAAAACGCAGACTATATAAGCAACCTAGCCCTTAGGCCTCGTTGATAATACTTTCGTTTATTAGGATTTAATTTCATTAATTCGGTGACTAATTCTAAACAAACATCCTTTAAATTCACCCAAGTTTGGCCATATAAACCAATGTAAAAACTGCTATGTCTCCGCTCCCTACGACCATATTCTTTGACACGAGCTACATAGTTTTGTATTCCTTGACGTGTCTTGATGCAGTCGCTCATGGGGGAAACCCCCAAGACCGCGCTGCATCGCTTTAATATGCTGACCTTGAATCGTTGAGGAACTGTAAGCTATTGCAATTAATAAAATTATAGAAATAAGCCGTTTACCCTCAACTTTAGTCTCCTCTATATTATAACCACCTGTATTAAAATATCTAAACATTTATTCAATATCAAATCTTTTTTTATAAGCTGAAATAGCTGACTCTAAGCTTTCCAAATTTGTAAGAATAAACCATCCTTCTTTGGCCTTTGGCCACGCTACGCGAACGAAGCTACTTTCTTGACTTTACGTTGCCACTTACCAGCCACATTAAAAATTATAAAACCACGGGTCTTGGATGAAACCTTGAACAGGGTAGCCTTTATAGTCGGCAGTCTGTGAGTCATAGGTTTAAGTCTTGGTAATAAGGCTACCCTGTTCTACGGTAACTTCAAGGTCACTTTAACTCCTTGGATAAAAAAAGATAATCCTGGTGTTAAGCCTAAATTATTTAATTGAATAAAAATATTATTTTTGACTTCGATAAATTCGTTCTTCTTAAGACGTAAGCAGAAATAGACACCCAAGGACTGGAGGTGCTGTGCCAGCTTGACCGAGCCAAATTATCTATCCCCTAATAGACAAACTTTATAGTTTTTTAAAAGTGGCATCACTGAGGATAGGGCAGTTTTTTGTTCATGAATATTGCTACACCCTAATTTGGGAAGTAATTCAAAATATATAGGAAAAGCTCTTTTATCCCAAACTATACTGATCATGAGGAAATTTATTCGACTCCAATTTGTGCGGTATATCGCTACATAAATTAATTGCTCAGTTGTGAAGTATGTTGATAACCAGGTTTTGATAATTGGAAACCAAATTTTTTCAATCGTCAGATTAGGCAATGATAAAAATCGTTGTATTCTTGTCTTGATGCAGTCGCTCATGGGGGGAACCCCCATGAGCGACTGCATCGCTTTTCTACGACTTTCAAATTTTAGGGGAATTGATAGAGCATTTGCTAATTTTTCTAAATTTACTTTTTTAATTGTCTGTAGGAGACTAAGCAGAATTAGACTAAATAAGTATTCTGACTTACTAAGTTGACTTTTTAAGTGGTTTTGGTAGAATGCAAGTAACATTGTCAATAGGTAGGTATTGTTGAACAAAAGAGACCTATCTTTTTTTTACCACAAAATGGTGAACGCTTTACATTTAAAGCTTTTCAGGCTATTTCGTCACCCCTTCAGGGAGTAAACATAAGCCTAAATCCTGAAAGCATTGCACCGCAATGGTTATAGCTCTGTTCACAAATCAGCTCTAAGGATTCGAGCCTAATGTTTTTACCAAACTGAGATACACCGAGGCCAATTATCACCTATTCGGTTGAGTTAAACAAGTTAGGTTCGTAAACTTAATCCTTGAAGTGTAGTCATAGCTTGAGTTTGGATTGTTTGTTAAAAATTTTTACACCTTTTTTTTTAAACTTCAACTTAACTTGAACTATCCACTACACATTAACCTTTAAACTTCAATATTTGACATTCAAGATTCCCTGAATTACAAATAATTGGTAAACACTGATTAGAGTTTTTGAACTTTCCCAAAATGCCTATATAGTTGATTATATATTACTTATGGCCTCTGGCCTCTTGCGTTGCTTTAAGAGCTGATTTATAAAGTCAACCAAAAGCATTGCCAGTCGCTTAACCATAAGGTGAATTAGAGAGCCATAAATCATGGCTTCACTCACATCTGAATACACCTCATAATCCAGGCTTTTGCGTCGAAATCTATTCAACCATCCATGCATTGCGCTCAACAATCCATCGTTTAGGTAACCGCTCAAAAGTTTTGGAAGTTCTCTTGATTACTTCCACCCTCACGCGATCGCCACAAACTTCCTTAACTGCACGGGCAAAATTATTACCAGAATAACCCTGATATACCCAAAGCACATCTAATTTCGACAGTTTATCCCTGGCTTCATTAAGTACTACGACTGCTCCTAATCGTTCTGAGGCATTCGCTTCAGTTACCAAAACACCAATTAATAATCCAAGGGAATCTACTACAATGTGACGCTTACGCCCCTTAACTTTCTTGCCACCGTCGAAACCGTAGACAGAGCCCTTTTTTCTGTTGTTTTCACTGACATTGAATCAGCAATGGCAACAGTTGAGTCTTCATCCGGGTCTAATTCTGTTCTTAATTTTTGGCGTATTTTATCGTGTATCTGTTGCCAAAAACCGCCTTTTTGCCATTTTTTGAAGTATCTGTATACCGTGCTATAAGGTGGTAGATCATGAGGCATCATTTCCCACTGACATCCAGTCCGTTGCACATAGAATATGGCGTTGAAAATTTCTCGGAAATCCACCTCTATAGGATGACCAAACCCCTTGGGTAATGGTACTAGAGGCTTGAGTATTTCCCATTCTGAGTCGCTCAGGTCACGTCGGGTTAGGTTGACGTTGAGGATTTGCGATCGGCGAAGCCGCGCCAAAGGCGATCGCAGGTAGACGGCTCATCAGTCACAACATAGCTTAACTATAACTAAGAAATAACGATTACACCATATTCACTTAATCCCCTACTTTCTTTAGATTCTCTTTATAAATCAGCTCTAACTGTAGATCAGGCTCGGTGGCATATGAGTGAGAAGTTGGAGGTGCCAGAGGGGATTCATCTTTTCCCCTTACCCCCTTACTCTCCTGAATTACAACCGGCAGAGCGATTATGGCCTGTGGTG